>JAITRV010000056.1 GCA_031288215.1 Spirochaetaceae bacterium
GGAAACCATCTCCATGGCCCGGCCTTTGGTGGAATCGACGATCCCCTTTACCTGGGAAGACGCGTAGCGCTGAAACAGATCGGTAATGTCGTAGAGCATGTCCGACTTGGCGGCCTTGACCATGTAGGACTGGGACCGTACATTAAGGCCGTCGGGCAGGGTATCGCTGGCGATGCAGAGGGAAACTTTTTGGTTAAAATCGTTCCCGTCGGCGGCGGTCCAATCCACAATAACGTTGATGTTGTAATTATCCCTCAGGTAGCGGGTGTACTGGTTATTCTGGGCGCTGTCCCCCGGCGGAAGGGTAGTATCAATGGGGCTGACGCTCATGCCGATATGAACGTCCACCGGTTTTGTAAATTTACTAAACGCTAAAGCGTCTCCCGTGAGTCCCGCAGGGGATAAAGTGGGCTGCCCTCCCCCTCCTCCCGACGGCTGCCTTCTACCGCCGGCGAACAAGACGCCGCTCGCGGCAAGCATGATAAGAAAACACACACCGATCTTCTTCATAAAACTCTCCTTGACTTTGGGAATTTCACAGGGACAGAACCCTGTTTAGATATATTCTCCAATTATTCCGAAGAATAGTCAAGAAATTCCTGTAGTGAGACAGGATAGGCGCACAGCATCGTATACAGGCTGTATAAGCCTTGCGGTTTTTCCTCAGTTCAACGCGCTATGCGGCGCCGCATCGGTTCAATTAACAACCCGCGGCTTGGCGGCATGGATGCCGGCTATAACAAATCCATGAGTTTTTGCTTTGCAAAAGCTCAAAGCTGAAAAACGGCATGGATGCCGTTTTTCAGCAGCGCAAGGGATTGAAGCGGTATCCTTTTTGCCGCAGGCAAAAAGATACAAGCGGAAAGCCCGGTCAGCCCCGAAGGGGCTGATGCGCCCATCGCCGAATGGCGATGATTTATAACTTTTTCCTTACAGCACAGCCCCGAAGGGGCTGATGCGCCCAAAAACAGAAGATAAAAATCACGATTATTGGGCAGCTTTCGGAGTTTGTAAGTCCTACCGGGAATACAAAAACCGTTCCGTGTCCAAGAGCAGGTTGCCGAATTCGGCGAAACTGGTTCTGGTCTCCGGCAGGGATCGTAAGAAAAATTCCCCGTAGCGTTTTTTTACCGCCCGGCTGTCCAGCACCGCCACTACCCCGCGGTCACTGGAACGGCGCATCAGGCGGCCAAAGCCCTGTTTGAATTTCATTACCGCCTCCGGCAGGGACAGGTCCATGAAGGCGTTGCCCCCTCCCATTTCCAGGTATTCCCGGCGGGCCTCAAAGACCGGGTCGTTAGGAGTTCTAAAAGGCAGCCGGGCCAGGATCACGAGCCGCAGGGTATCCCCCGGGGCGTCCACCCCTTCCCAAAAGGAATCGGTGGCAAAGAGGACGGAACTGGTGTCCTTCAAAAAGTCCGCCAAAAGACGGCTCCGGTCGTCATCCCCCTGTTTAAGGCAGCGGATTCCCTCTTTTGAGAGGAGAGGGGCCGCCGCGGCGTAGGCGCTTTTAAGGGACTGATAGGAGGTAAAGAGGGCCAGGGTGGAACCGCCTCCCGCCAGGATCAGGGCGGCGACCGCCCGGTTCACAAAGTCCTGGTAGCCCGGTTCTTCCGGCAGGGGGGCGTCCCGGGGAATGGCCAGGAGCACGCTGGAACTGTAGGGAAAGGGGGAAGGGAAAATTCCCCGGAGGGGCGGATCCTCCATGAGTTTAAGGCCGCAGCGGGTCTCCCAGTAGTCGAATCTCCCCGCGATGGTCAGGGTGGCGGAACAGCAGATCACGGTCCTGCCGGGGTCAAAGAGGCTTTCCTTGAGGCCCGTGGCCACCTCGATGGGGGTCACGGTAAAGGCGGCCCAGGAGTCCCCCCTTCCACCGCCCCGCCGTTCCAGCCATATAACCTCCCGCGGCCGTTCCCGGTACTCCACAAAGGCGTCGCAGACGGCGCAAATTCCCTCCAGGCGGCGGAGTATGGCGGCTATTTCCCACAGGGCAGGGTCATCCCGATCTTCTTTGGGGATCTCCTCCAGGAGGTCCCGGATTAAATTCCCCAGGTGGTTGATCCCCTTTCGCAGGGCTATGAGCAGGGACGGCAGGTTCCGGTCCATGTCCCTGAGGGGATTGAGCCGGAAGACCCCCTCTTCCCCGCAGATCCCCAGGGCCGCCTGATCCAGATCGCCGGCGATTTCCCGGATTCTTTCGATGGCCTCCACCAGCTCGTCGAGTTTTTCTTCTTTTTTGCCCAGGCCGGGGATCTTGAGGAGCAGGCCCAGGCGTCTGGCCTGCCTTCTCCGGTAGAGACGGCCCAACTGACGGAGGATGGAAAGGCGGCTGAATTCATCGGAAAAGAACGAAGTCGCCGCCCCCTCGATGGAATGGGCCTCGTCCAGGATCATCCGGGTATAGGGGGGCAGGACCACGGTGTTGTCGTAGCCCGCCCCCTCCCGCCGGGCCGCGAGGTCCGCAAAGAGGAGGTGGTGGTTCACTACCAGAATCCGGGCGTCCGCGGCCTCCCGGCGCAGGGAAAGGACAAAGCAGCGTTCCCGCCAGGGGCAGCGCATCCCCATGCAGAGGTCCGCCTCGGAGGAGAGGCGGGACCAGATCCCCTCCTGGGGGGAAAAAGAAAGGTCCGAACGGCTCCCGGACTTGCTGGTCTCCGCCCAGGCGGCTATACGGTGAAGCTCTTCGGTCTCCCCTTCGTCGAGTCCCTGTTCCTTGAGGGCCTCGTCCATCCGCCTGCGGCAGAGGTAGTTCCCCCGGCCCTTCATCAGCGCCGCCTTGAGCTTCTTTCCCGCGGAACCCAGGGCGGCCTGCACCAGGGGGATGTCCTTGTCGAAAAGCTGCTGCTGCAGGGTGATGGTGGCGGTGGAGATCACGATCCGCTCGTCGTTGTCCAGGGCAAAGCGCAGGGCGGGGAGCAGGTAGGCGAAGGACTTCCCCACCCCGGTCCCCGCCTCGCAGAGGACCACCTCGTTATCGTTAAAGCCCCGGATAACAAGGCGCATCATGTCAAGCTGGCTTTCCCGGACCTCGAAGGATACGAGTCTTTTGGCGATCTCGCCCCCCTCCTGGAGGGAGGCGCAGAGCTGATCCGCTTCCAGGGCCCTGGTCTTCCGCCGCCTGACGGGTTCGGCCACCACGTAGACTTCCCCTACCTGGTTATCCACGATAAAGGCCCCGATCCCCCCCTCCGCCGCCCGGCCCGCGATGGCAAGATCATTGTCGCTGGGAGTCAGGAAGCCGGAGGGGTGGTTATGGATAAACACATCGGGGGAGCCTTCGTCTTCGGTGATAAGGGCCAGGACTTCCCGGTCCGTTCCCCGGGCAGTCACCCGGATCCGGGCCACCAGCCCCTCATCGTCCAGATAGCCCAGGGCCAGAACCTCGTTCCCCCCGGCGCCGGCTATTTCCCCCCGCAGAGTTTCCAGGCAGCTCCCGGTAAAACGTTTAT
>JAITRV010000166.1 GCA_031288215.1 Spirochaetaceae bacterium
GGCCTTGGAAACGACCTTGTTCTGGTCCGCATAGACAATACAGTGAGGCCCTTCCGCAAGATTCGCGGCGGTAAGCGTATACCAGGCCGAACTCACCACGGACTGGACCTGAAAATCCTCGGCGATCCCTTGTTCCCAAGCGGCAAAGAGATCCAGATCGCCATTGCCCATACGGTAGCTCTCCCCGGGCGCATAGGATGTTCCCGAACCGTCCGGCTTGGTATTCCACCCGGCAAAAAAATGGCCTTCTTTGGATAAGCCGGTGTTCAGCGCCGCCGTGAAGCTTGCCCCCGGCGCATACCGCTCATCAGGAGGAAGTTCCCCGGCGCCTCCGTTTCTATCGTAGCGGAGCGCAAACGCCGATTCCGATCCGTCAGGACAGGAGGAAAGGATCAGGAGGCCCGCCGCGATAAGCCCTATATTCAAACAAAGATTTTTCATTTTCATCTTTATTTATACTACTTTCTTCCGGAAAAATCAATAATACTATAAAAAACCGCAAAAAATATAAAAAACGCAAAAAAATCCCCCCTCCTACCGGTAGAAAAGGGTAAGACCGTAGACCCGCTCGGCTCCCCCCTCCTTTAAGGCGGCGGCGCAGGCCTCCAGGGTGGAACCGGTGGTGATCAGGTCGTCAAAGAGCAGGACCGACCGGGGGGGCTTTTGGGTACAGCGGATGCGGCCCCGGAGGTTCACCTTCCGCTGTTCCGCTTTGAGTTCCTTCTGGCTTTGGGAGGCAAGCCGTTTGAGGCAGCGGGAAAGGGGAAGAGAGGCGGCGGGTTTTCCGGCGGGCTTTTCCAGGAGGGCCGCCAGGTGTTCCACCTGATCCCAGCCGGTGCGGCGGATCTTGCCCGGCCGGGGGGGCACCGGCACCCAGCAGAGGCCCCGTTCCCCCGGAGGAAAAACGGCGAGGCTCTCCCGGAGTTTTTCCGCGAGGAAATTCCCCAGGCTCGGGGCTTTGCCGAACTTATAGGCGCGGAGGAGGCGCCGGTAGGGGCCCCCGTAGGGAAAGACGGCAAAGACGGCTTCCAGGAGGCTCCCCTCCCCCCGCTCCTCCGCCTCCCGGCAGGGAAGGCAGCGGCCGCGTTCCGAGATGAGGGGCCGCCCGCAGCGCTCACAGCGGCGTTCACCGGCCGCTGTGAGGGAGGCCATACAGGAGGCGCAGAGGCCGTACCGGGCCTCCCGGGGATCCAGGGGGGCCGCGCCGCAGAGGACGCAGCCCGCGGGGAAGAGCCATTCCCGGATAAAGGCATGGGATACGAATCGACTATTCATACCTTTATAGAGGCGTCCGGATGCGGGGCGCTTCAATAAAATTTCAATAAAATGAAAAAATTTAATCAAAGAGCATCGGGAGTCCCTGTTGTGAGGAGGGGTGTTTTCCCCGGGGGCCGTGGCTGGTTTTCCCTTCCAGGAAGGACTTCCAGGTGTGGATCCGGGTGAGGGCCTCCAGGGGGGTCATGCGGTTCAGGTCCAGGGCCCGGAGGTCTTCGATGAGGGGGGCAATTTCTTCGTACCGGTCATCCCGCTTGTCGGGGAGCTTTTCCCCTTCCATGAGGGCCCCCGAGGGCAGGGCCTGCCGGAAGGACTGTTCGTTCTCCTTGAGCCGGGTCATGATCTGGCCCGCCCGCCGGAGCACCCCCTGGGGGAGTCCCGCGAGGCTGGCTACCTGGAGGCCGTAGGATTCCGCCGCGGCCCCCTCCTTGAGTTTCCGCAAAAAGACGATTTCCCCGTTCCGGTCCAGGACCTCCATGGACCGGTTGGCCATCCGGGAGTGGGCGATGAGGGACAGCTCATGGTAGTGGGTGGCGAAAAGGGTCCGGCATTTGATGTGGTCCAGCAGCTCCTCGCAGACCGCCCAGGCGATGGAAAGGCCGTCTTTGGTCCCGGTGCCCCGGCCCACCTCATCCATGATCACCAGGCTCTGTTCCGTGGCGGTGTGGAGGATGTAGGCGGTCTCGTTCATCTCCACCAGGAAGGTCGATTCCCCCCGGGCGAGGTTGTCCGAGGCCCCCACCCGGCAGTAGATCCGGTCCACGAGGCCAATCTCCGCCTCCCGGGCGGGGACAAAGCTGCCCATCTGGGCCATGATGACGATCAGGGCCCCCTGGCGGAGGTAGGTGGACTTTCCCGCCATGTTGGGACCGGTGATCAGGGCAAAGGAGATCCCCTCCCCGTCCAGGTCCATGTCGTTGGGGATGAATTCCCCCCGCTGCAGGTGGGTCTCCACCACGGGGTGGCGGCCCTCGATGATCCGCAGCCGGTTCCTGCCGTCCACCGCCGGCCTGATCCAGCCCTGGGCGGTGGCGGCCCAGGCCAGGGACTGGGCGGTATCCATCTCGGCGATCCGCCGGGCCGCGGCGGAGAGTTCCGGGATGAGGGCCTTGGCCTTTTCCCGGAGTTCCAGGAAGAGCTTCCGTTCCAGTTCCACCACCTTATCCGAAGCGCCGTTGATCTCCGATTCCAGGGAGGCGAGCTTATCCGTGGTGAAGCGCTCCCCGGAGACGACGTTCTGCCGGCGGATAAACCGGGGGGGAACCTTGGACAGGTTGGCCTTGGTGACCTCAAAGAAATAGCCGATGAGGCGGTTGTGCTGGATCTTGAGGTTGGGGATCCCCGTGGCCCGCCGTTCCTCCTCCAGGTAATCCTCCAGGAGTTTGCGGCCGTTGTCCCGGAAGCGGTGGAGTTCGTCCAACTCCGGGCTGTACCCTGCCCGGATGAGGTTCCCCTCGGTGAGCAGGATCGAGGGATCCTCCGCCAGGGATCGGCTCAGGAGTTCCATCAGGGCCATGAGCCGGTCAAAGGCGGCGGCGGTCAGGGAGGCCGCTTCGGCGGACTCAAAGTCCAGGGCCAGTTCCCGGCTGAGGGCCTCCAGGCTGTTAAAGGCGGCCAGGGCGTTCTTGACGGCCAGCATATCCTTCCCGTGGGCCCGGTCCATGGCCAGCCGGGAACCGAGGCGTTCCAGGTCCGGGGTCTTCCCTAAGAGGGCCCTGAGGGAGGACAGGCGGCCCTGATCGTGGTAGAGGGTCTCCACCATGTCCAGCCGCCTCCGGATGCGCCCCTCGTCCCGCAGGGGGTGGAGGATCCGCCACTTGAGGAGCCGCCTCCCCATGGAGGTCTTGGTCTCGTCCAGGACCTCCAGCAGGGAAAACCGGACATCCCCGTCCCGGAGGTTGCGGATGAGTTCCAGGTTCCGCTGGGTGGCTTCGTCGACCCCGACGTATTCGGCCTCCCCGTAGAGGCTGATGGTCCTGACATGGGGGAGGAGGCTCTTGGCGGTATCGTCCAGGTATTCCAGGAGGACCCCCGCGGAGATGATCTCCGCCGCGTCCTCCTCCAGGCCGAAGCCCCGGAGGCTGTTTTTCCCCAGCTGCCGTTCCAGCCGCTCCCGGCTGCGGACAGGATCGAAGAGCCAGTCCGCCCAGCGGTTGACCACCAGGGCAGGCCGGTTCAGGATCGCCTCCGCCAGGAGGGGATATTCCTCCAGGAGGGATTCCTGAACCAGGATTTCCTTTACCTGGAGGCGCTCCAATTCCAGCCGGACCCGCTCGGCGGCCCCCTCAAAGGGGAAGGAGGTGGCATGGAAGTCCCCGGCGGAGAGGTCGATATAGGCGAAGGAGAGGAGTTTGGCGGTGGCGGAAAGGGCGCACAGGTAATTGGAGCTTCCCTTGTCCAGGAAATCATCGTCCACGGTGGTTCCCGGGGTGATAACCTCCACCACATCCCGTTCCACGATACCCCGGCCCTTCCCGGGTTCCGAAAGCTGCTCACAGATGGCGACCTTCTTACCCAGCCGCAGGAGCCGGGCAATATAGGAGCGGGCCGCATGATAAGGCAGGCCGCACATGGGCAGCCCGTTGCGGGCGGTGAGGGTGAGGTTAAGCAGATTTGAAACCTCCAAAGCATCCTCAGCGAACATTTCATAAAAATCCCCCAGCCGAAAAAAGAGTACCTCCCCCTGATGCTCCCGTTTTATCCGCCTGTACTGATCCAGCATGGGACTTGAATCGGCAGAACTAATATATCCTCCTTCCGTTACAGAGACATCATTATCGTCCGGCCCGGGCCGACAAATTCTGAATGAGACGGTCCGTTATATCCACGGTCGGGCTGTACCAGACGATGCCGGTATTCTCCTTGAGGCTTAACACCATGGTATACCCCTCGCTCTCGGCGATAAAACGGATCTCATTTAATACCTGATCTAAAAAAGTGCTCGACTGGGTAAGCCGGTTTTTCTGGCTTTCCAATTCGGCCGTTTTTAGCTGATAATACTCCTTGAGGTAATTCGACCGCCGGATTACCTCGTTCTCCAAACGCAGGGCCTGTTCCTGCTCCCCCCGCATGGCCGCGGCGGCCTGGGACGTCTGCAATTCCTGGATCTCGGCGCTGATCCGGTCTATTTCGGCCTGAACCTGCCGGCTCCGCTCCTCAAACTCCCGGACCGCCCGGGATTCCCGGAAAAAAGCGGTGTACACCCGGGTCATATCCACCACCGCAAAACGGGTGAGCTGCTGCGCCCCCGCCGTAAGTCCCAGGCCCCCGATGAATAGACATAGCATAATATATTTTCTTACCATGATCACTCCCCCCTCGCTCAATATGTAGATAACGCAAAGGATATGACAAAATCAATACCCGATGCGGGATTTTCGGCATTTCCCCCCAGAGCCCCCGGCACCCAGGTGAATTTTCCCTCATGAAACATAAACCGCTTGGCAAAGATGAACCGGAAGGGAAACTGGGGTATGGTAAACCGAAGCCCCGCCCCAAAGCTAAAGCGGAGGTCCTCGGCGCTGAATTCCGAGAACAGCGCCTCCGGGGTCAATTTCACCGCCGCCATATCGAAGAACCAGTCCAGGGCCAGCACATTGGGCACCAGGGGCATCCTGAGTTCCGCCCAGTTTTCCCAGAGGGCCAAGCCCCGGTTAAGCCGCTGATCGATCCAGCCCCGGCCGACAAACATGCCGTCCACCAGGAGCTTATTCGCCTCCTCAATAAAGGGCTTATCCGTATACCCCGGCTGGGGGAAGATAAAGGAGAGGCCCGTATGGATGCCGAATACCCCTTTGAAGGAAAAATTCTCCAGCACGGGGATGTTAAAGAGGGTGTGAAAGAATTCCGCCTTGGTTTCCGATTTTAAGTAGTGTTCCCGCTCAAAGGGGAAGAACCCGTAGACCCCGAAGCGCTGAATCCCATAATACCCGCCGGAGGGATCGTAGAAGATATCCCGCCTGTCCAGGGAGACGCTGGCCCAGACGGATTCCGCCGGCACCCAGTTGTTGTTTCCCGCCCGGATGGTGGGATCAAAGGGCCGGTAAAGCCCCGCGTCATAGCTGTTGTATACCAGGGCGGAACGGACCCCCCCCCCTATTCCCAGGCCGTTCGAAAACCGGTAGCTCGTGGCAAATCCCAGGGAGAAATTCAACTGGTCATAGGTCATGAGGTAGGCCGAGGGGGGAAGCTTGTTGCTTGACTCGTACTCCCGGTAAGAATCAAACCCGTCGGGAAAGGCCCAGGCCTCGTCGCCGTTGAACCGGGGATCCATATCGTCCAGGGCCGCCTGGCGCTTCTGATGCCGGAAGGTAAAGTCAAAGCTCCCGGCCAGGGGAAGCCCGAAAAGCCAGCGGTGGGTGTATTCCAACGAGACCCCCTGGGTTTCCGGGGACGCGCTGAGTTCCACCCCGAAGATATTCCCGGACCCCACAAAGTTCCGGTCGCTCCACCTGACCCGGGCCGAAATGGGGAAGCTGTTCGGGTCCGAGGTCCCCGCAAAGGTAACCCCCAACTGGACATCCATGGTGGGTTGTTCTTCCACGACAAAGATCAGGTCCATCAGGCTCTCGGCGCTTCCCGGAGGGGTCTCCGGCAGGACCGAAGAAAAGAACTGGAGGTTGTAAAGGTTCCGCAGCCCGTCCAGAACCTTGGTTTTGGAAAACACATCCCCCGGCTCCAGGGGAATTTCCCGGAGAATCACCTCTTCCTTGGTTTTTTCGTTCCCCCGGATAATGATATGCTCAATATGGGCCCGGCCCCGCTCAATGATGTTCAGCTTAAAACTGACGGTTCCCTGGAGGGTATTGCGGTCCTCATCCCGGGTAATGGTATTGAAGATATAGCCGTTTTCAAAGTAGAGGTCCGCCACCCGCTGGAGATCCGCCTCGACCCGCCGGGCATTGACGATTTCGCCGGCCTTGGATCGGATCAGGTCGCTGAGCTGCTCCGTGGAAAAGATCCGGTTCCCCTCGAAGCTGACGCCGCCGAAACGGTATATTCTCCCCTCGGTAATCCGGAACATCAGGGTCAGCAGGTTGTTCCCCCGTTCATCCTTCCGGGTGTTCCTGACCACATCGATAACCGCGGCGTCGATATAGCCCCGATCATGGTAATACTGGGTAACGGCGGCCATATCATTAACGAGCTTTGCCTCCTGAAAGGCCCCGTCATTGGCGAGGCCCTTCTTCTTGAGGGAAAGCTGCCCCCGGAGGGTTCCGGTGGAAAAGGCATCGTTTCCTTCAAAGCTGATTTCTTCGATGGTAATCCGCTCCCCTTCGGTAATAAAAAAGGTGAGGGTGATGGTGCCGTTGGGATTGGTGATGGTTTCCGACCGAATCCGTACATCGGGAAAGCCCCGTTCCTGGTACTTCTGGACAAGCGCCGTCTCGTCTATCCGCAGTTTGATCTGGTTCACCACATCGTTGACCTTCAGGGAGATCACGGCCTGGAGTTCCGATCGGGGCAGGATGCGGTTGCCGGAAAAGACTATCCGGGAAATCACGGGCCGCTCGGTAACGGAAAACCGGATAATCACCTCGCTCCCCGCCAGATCCGAAGGGATCGCGTTGGGGGTCAGGCTGTCAAAATATTCCAGGGCATAGAGCCGCCCCTGAAGCTCCCAGAACACTTCATCATTAAAGGTACGGCCGATATAGGGTTTTATGATGCCTTCCAGTTCCGAAAGGCTGATATGGTTGAGTCCCTCAAAAATAATATCTTTGATGGGTTTGTCCTGATACCACTCACCGCTCTGCTGAGAAAACCCGGAAAAAACAACCAGCAGGGTAAAAACACATACGAGGCCTCTGCGCATCTATGCTCCTTCATTCGATTTTAACATGAACAGTTTAACATGAACAGGACAAAAAGCCCATACCTTCGGGAGGCCCGCTCAGAAGGTCCACCGCCAGGTCAAGGTTATAGAATTATCATCTATAAATAAATGTTCAGGATGACGGAATACGATATCCCACCGGATATCGAATAAGGGGCTCCTCAATTCTATACCGATCTCCGGTTCAAAGGTATAACCTCCAAAGGTCTGTTTGTTCTCATCGTACCGTAAGGAAAACATGGATTGGAAAAACATGTCTGATCCGATGTACTTACCTAAGAAAACAGCGGTATTATCAAAATAGTTACGGCCCCAGCTTTCCCGTTCCACCGGACTTCTCAGCCCCGTGGCCTGGAGTACCGCGTTCTGCAGCACCTGGGTACGGAAGGAGAACATATCCAGGAACAAGAGGTCCCGGATATACTTTTCCAGGCGCCGGACCACCGTAAACTGGGCAAAGAAATCGGAAGAGGCGGAAAGCATATTGCCTAAGACCTCGCCTCCCCGTCCCTCCACGGCGGTGCCGGTCAGATCCTGCCCTAAGAGAGAAATAATTTCATTCTGCGAAAGGGAGGGGTTTGTTTCAAACCGGGGAGCAAACGATTCCAGCGGGGACTTGTCGATGATCAGGGAAATCGTGACCGGGCCGTCGTCGGTGCGGTCCCGGATCTCCGCCCGGGCGGAAATCTGGGGTAGAAAACGGATTTCGTTTTCATTAAAGTACAGGGTCCCCTCCCGGATATAAAAACTCCGCTGGATATAGAAGATCTCCCCGCTGCGAAGCCGGACATCCCCCACCAGGGAGTATTCCTTGGTGTCGGAATTGGTGGTTATCTTGAGGCCCGTCCCTATATCCGCATAGGCCCGGATGATGGGGTAAACCGCGTTGGGCCAGAGAAATTCGACCTTCCGGCCGGCCCTGATAACCAACGAGGTCCGGACCGGGATGAACCGGCTTTCCCCGCCGGCATCCGCCGCGTCTGCGGTCATTTTTTTATCTTCCAAGGTTATTTCCGTATCGTAGCCGGTTAACTCCCCGGTAACCATCATGTTGTTATCGATGATGGACACCTCCAACTGCCCTGAAACAAGCCCCCGGGCCCGAACCCCCTCGATATTGACCCCAAAGGGAATGGCGTCCTCCGGGGCCGCCCGGATGTCAATGGAAAAGGTGCTGGGAATCCACCGGTCAAAACGGAACCATCCGCTGACCTGTCCCTGACCGGAACCCACCGGGGCCATCACGGGCCCGAAGCGCATCTCATTGTCCTCCAGCATCAGGGTAATCGGGACGGGACCTATATCCTCGGTAAGATAATCGGGAATCCTGATCCGCACATCCCTGCCCTGGGCGACTCCAACGAAACTCGGATCCCCCAGGGGGCCCTTAATTTCCACAAAGAGGTTGACGATTCCCCCGGTAAACCTGACCTGGTCAAAGGGAACAAAGCTCCACAGGGCGCCCAAGTCAACATACATTTGAGTCGAACGGGCGTCAATGGTTCCCCCGGTGATGGTCCCCGTCAGGACGCCCTGGATCGGGGAGGGCGCGGCCAGGCCCGCATAGAAGATCCCCTCCCGGGAGAGCTGAAGGCGGATCATCTCGTTGGGCCCCCCGTGGAACAGCAGGAGGGAATCGCTACGGGAAAAGGCAAATTCCATGGGTTCCGCCGTTTCCAGGGTGTCCAGCCGGAAATTTTTCAGAAGCACCGTGCCGTCAAAGGCCTGTAACACCCCGGCAATATCAAACCAGGAATCCGGGGCGCTGAAGGAGGCCGCCGCGGCGAAGGATATATCCATATCCCGGCTCATGGCGGTGCCCCAGACCCGCCCATCGGTCTCGACGGCGGATTCCCGGAGGTTCATCCTGATGGAGGGGAAGCTCCCGGTCAGACCCCCGTAAACGAGCGCGACGTCCTCGGCAAGCAGCGCTTCCTCGTCCAGGGCGACGCGGCCGGAAGCCTGAAGGGGCTGGTCCCCCAGGCGGGCGGTGAAGGCGGACAGGCCGAGTTCCAGGTCAAAGGCCTCCCAGGAACTCCAGCTTACCCTCAGGGAACCGGAGGCCTCGGCGTCAAGGGAATTCAGGAGGAGGCGGCTCAGTTGAAACTTCGAAATATCGGCGTTCAGGTTCAGGGCATCCTTCCGGAGTTCTCCGTCCAGATAGAGGGACTCCCCCTCCCGGCCGTCCAGGCGGAGGTCCCCCTTGAGGCCGGCCCAGAAGACCCGGGCGTCCCCTGAGAGAAGGCCCCGTTGGTCGTCAAAGCGGATATCCCAAAAATTCCCCTCTTCCTGGTCCAGACGGCCCCGGAAGGAGATCGCCGTCGAGAGGGAGGTGGGAGTTACGAGATCCCGCAGTTCCAGGCGGTTGATGTCGAAGTACCACTTTTCCGCCGATTCCCAAGACATGGAGGAGAAGAGGGTCAGATGGGCGAAGCGGTCCCGGAAGGGGATGGGCAGGGCGGAGAGTTCGATATGCCCGGCGTAAGAACCGGACTTCAATCCTTCCACATGAGCCCTCAAATCGTAGGCCCCCTTTATCTCCAGGACATCCTGATCCATGATCGTCCCGTCAAGCCCATAGGATATGTCCAGGTATGAACTCTGAAGGGAAAAGGAAATATTCCGGGGGTTGGAAAAATCCGCAAAGCCGAACACCATGACCTTCCCGTCGGGCCAGGTTATCTGGCCCTCCTGCAGGTCAAAGCGCCGGTCCGTGCCGGACAGGGAAAAGACGGCAAAAACATCCCGGGACCCTTCATTGGCGATGACAAACCGGGGGGCGTTGTAGAGGAAATGCTCAAAATCGGCGGAGATAAAGACGGTGGCGGTTATCGCCAGATCCTTCAAGGGATCGGCGAGGCCGGCGTTCAAGGCGCCGGTGTTCAAGGCGCCGGCGTTCAAGGCGCTGATGTTCAGGTCCGGTATTTTCCCAAAGGGCTTGGCCATATTGAAGAGGTCCATGAGGGGAAAGGCATTGAGGTCCACACTGACCTGCACTTCCTGGGGGCTCAGGTCAAAGGAACCTTCCAGGGCGATTTCTCTCGGTTTTACGTCTTCGTAGGATTCGAGATTCTTGTACCGGAGGGCCGAGGCGGCAAAGGTAAAACCCCGGGACTCCCGCTGTATTTCCACGTTCAGGCCGGAGAGCATGACGGACCCCAGGGAGAGGCGCTCCCCGAAGACGTTAATCTCAGAGCCCAGGGTATTCACGGAAAGCCGCCCGTTCACCCCCTCGGTACCGGAGAGGCTGAAATCGGAAATCCTGATGGTTCCGTTGGGGGAAAGGGGGGCTAAGCCGATGTCCCCGGAGAATACCAGCGCCCCCTGGGGGACGTTAACCGAGAGAAAATCCAGGTTAACGTAGTGCTGATCCCCCCGGCCCTTGACGGAAAAGGAGGCTTTTTCGATTCCCCAGGGGTTCACTTCCGGCAAGGCCCCGGAAAGCTCCATCTCGTAACGCAGTTCCCCCGGCGCTTTCATCTGAAAGGAGGCGCTCCCGGAACCGCGGACGGAAAGCCAGGGGCTGAAGGGCTCCCAGTCCCTGGCAAAGGAAACCAGTTCGCCGGGGAGGAAGTCCTCGGCCCGGAAACTTCCCGAAATATCCCCCGATTCGAGATCGTATTCCAGGGAGAGATCCAGGGGGACCATATCATCGACCTTCCGGATCTCGATCCGCTTATCCCCCAGGATACAATTAACCATCAGGGGCCGGAGCTTGAAGCGATCCGTTTCTATGGAAGGAACCGTCAGGGTAATCAGCCCCCGGCTCAGGTTATCGTAGAGTTCCCCCGTGATTTTACCGGAAAAATCCGCCTTAAAGGGCCGGCCGGCGGAGTCGGCCCAGAGGATGCCGGCCTTCCACTGGCCCTGAAGAACCGCCTCTTCCCCCCGGACGGAGGCGGTAACCCCTATTTCCTTGGCGGTGAAGCGGTTTTTTCCGTCAACCAGGGTACAGATTCCGTCATTAATCCGGACCTGCAGATCCCGGGGGACGAGGCCGGCGAGGGATTTCGTCATATTCGTCAGGGACAGATCCCGCCCGGGAAAGAGGAGCTGCCATAAATCGGCATCCCGTTCCCGGTCGAGGATGATCACCGGCTTATTGAGATCGATGACGCTGAAGGTATCCTGAAGATCCCCCCGGAGCAATTTCAGGAGGGAATAGGAAAGCCGAATCCGGGAAAGGGTGATCACCGGTTCGGCATAACGTTCATAGATCCGGATGTTCCGTATGTCCAGGGATCCAAAGAGCGAAAAACCCATGGAGGAATACTCGATTTTTCTGTTGATCCGGACTTCCGCTTGGGCGATGCCGTAATCCCTCAATTCCACCATCCGGTTATGCATGGTGATTTGCAGGGGACGGAGCAGGAGGGTGGTTGCCGCGATAAGAACCAGGAACGCGAAGAATTCAATAAATAATCGTAAAAAGCGGTAACTGGGCAGTCTCACAAGTTTACCCATATGCTCTTCCGCGGAACTAGCCACTTATCCATCCTTGTTTTAGTGATTCTCGTTTTTTACAACATGTTCTATGAATAGCATAGCATGAATATGCAAAAAATGTCATATCGTGATATAACATTCCTATATGATACTACAAAATTTTGTTGTTTTTGAAGGGGGAGACGGGAGCGGGACCTCCACCCAGATCGAATTGCTCCGGCGGCGTTTCGATTCCTGCCGGGACCGGGCCCTGCCGGCGCTTTTTACCACCTGTGAACCTACCGGCGGTCCCATAGGCGCGATGATCCGGCGCTTCCTGCGGGGGGACCTGCCCCTCCGGCCGGAAACCGCCGCCCGGCTCTTTGCCGCGGACCGGAACGAGCACCTCTACGGCAGCGGCGCCGTGGCGGACCGCTGCGGCCGGGGGGAACTGGCCGTCTCGGACCGCTACGTCCCCTCCTCCCTGGTCTACCAGGGCCTCGACTGCGGGGAGGAACTGCCCGCCCTCCTGAACCGGGATTTTCCCCTGCCGCAGCTGCTCCTCTTTTTCGACCTGGACCCGGAAACCGCCCTGGATCGGCTTGAAGGGAGGCCGTACCGGGACCTCTACGAGCGCCTGGACTTCCAGGTCCGGGTCCGGGAACGGTACCGGGCCCTGCTCCCGGCTTACGCTTCCCCGGGAACCCGGCTGGAATACCTCGACGCCTCCCGGCCGGCGGAAGCGGTGGCGGAAGATGTCTGGAGGCTCCTCCAAGAACTGCCGATATTTGGATCAAGGAACACGTAAAAGGAGCGGGGAGCACGTGAAGAAAGGGATACTGCTGGCGGCGCTGCTGTTCAGCCTGAAGGGGCCGGTCGTCGATTCATACCAGGTGGAATATAAGGAGCAGTTCTACCGGCTCTACCACCTCCACCTCATCCAGTATCCCGACGATACCATGGAGAATATCTATTGGCTGGAACGGGCGCTCAAGGCGGATTTTGCCAATCCCCTCTATGCCCTGGCCCGGATAGAAAACGAAACCCAGTGGGAAAAGTACCGCTACCTCTTTATGATGCACCTCAACCTCAAACTGATAGAACAGTACCTCTTCCTGGGAAACAAATGGAACAAACGGAACGCCTTTTTCTACAACGCCCCCTGGAAGGATCAAAACCTGAAAAGCCTGGAAACCGCGGAGACCTGTTTCCGCGCCGCCCTCGCCTACTGGAAGGACGCCGTGGAATGGAGTGAAAAGGCCCGCCAGCCCCGCTTCCGGTTCATCAACCTTACCCAGGTTCAATTCTGGGAGGACGAAGCGGCCCGGATCGGCGGCGGCGACCTGGACTACGAGCGGACCGTCAACCGGGAACTGGCCCTGCTCGAGGGGGTCCGCCAACGCTTCCGGGCAATGAACGAAGATACCTATTGATATTGGTAAGGAGGATAAGCGATGCCGCGCAAATTGGTCATAGGCCTGGATTTCGGTACCAAATCGGGGAGGGCGCTCCTCGTGGACGCAAAAACCGGAGAAACGGTCGCTCAGGCAGTAAAAGCCTATACCCACGGGGTTATGGATACCTTTTTGCCCGACGGGACGACCCGATTGGGTCCGGATTGGGCATTGCAAGATCCCCGGGATTATCCTGAAGTACTGGAGCACACCGTGGGGGAGGTCGTACGGCAATCCGGGGAGGGGGAAAACATTATCGGCCTCTCCATCGATTTTACGGCCTGTACCATCCTGCCGGTCGATGCCGAAGGGACGCCGCTTTGTACGTATGAGAAATATGCCCGGCGCCCCCATGCCTACGTAAAATTGTGGAAACATCACGGGGCGGAAGGGCAAACCAGGCGGATTAACGATCTCCTGGGGACGATGGGCCTCTTGGATCATCCCCGGTATGGGGGCAAGGTTTCCTCCGAATTGATGCTGCCGAAGGTTTTGCAGATCCTTCAGGAGGATCCGGAAATTTATGAAGCGGCCGATTCTATTCTCGAAGCGGCGGACTGGCTGAACCGGCTGCTCACCGGAGAAAACCGGCGTTCCGGCAGCACCGCCGCCTATAAGGCGATGTGGTATGAAGGCTCATACCCGCCGCCGGACTTCTTTAAGGCCCTGGACGGCCGGCTTGAACATTTTGTTGAACAAAAACTTTCCGGTACGGTTTTGCCGGTGGGAAGCAAATTCGGGGAATTAAACGAACAGTGGGCGAAAAGGTTGGGGCTTCTGCCGGGGGTGGCGGTGGGGACCAGTATCATTGACGCCCACGCGGGGATACCGGGCTGCGGCATCACGAGGCCCGGGCGGATGATGCTTATTGTCGGCACTTCCAGCGTCCAGGCGGTATTAAGCGACCGGCCCTATTCCGGCAACGGCATCATGGGCGGCGTCCGGGGAGGCGTCATTCCCGGCTATTACGCCCTGGAATCGGGTCTCGCCGGGGTGGGGGATATCTTTGAATGGTTTATCAATACCGCCCTCCCCGACCGCTACCGGTCCGGGGCCGAAGCGGAAGGGCTCAATCTCCACCGGTATCTCGGCAATCTGACCGCCCATTACCGAAGCGGCGAGAGCGGCCTTCTGGCCCTGGATTGGTGGTCGGGGAATAAGACCCCCTTTGTGGACGCCCGGCTTTCCGGCCTTATCCTGGGCTATACCTTGACCACGAAGCCTGAGGAGGTTTACCGCGCCCTGGTGGAAGCTACGGGGTTCGGGACCCGGCTGATCATGGAAACCTTTGAATCGGCGGGAGTTGGCATTGAAGAAATTTATGCCTGCGGGGGAATCGCGGAGAAAGATCCCTTCCTGATGCAGATCTTCGCGGATATTACCAACCGGGAGATAAAATTACCCGCGTCCGGCCAAACCGCCGCCCTGGGAGCCGCCATGTACGCCTCGGTAGCCGCCGGGGCGGCCCGGGGAGGGTACGGCCATATCGCGGAAGCCGCCGAAGCCATGAGCAAACTCAGGGAACACCGCTATAAGCCGGAGCCAAAACAGGCGGCGGGATATTCGGTACTGTACCGCAAATTCAAAGAATTATATGAATATTTCGGCGTTACCAATACCGTGATGAGGGAACTGAAAGAGATGCGGACCGGAAGGGCCCCCTCATGAACATTACGATGAAAATTATTTTCATAAAAAAATTTTCACGAAAACATTATTTTTGAAAAATTTTTAAAAAAAACATTTGACAATTCTCAAAGAATGGGGGTATCATATTCTTCAGGAGTGTGACGGATGTCTTTGTCCCAAGTTACCCCGTTGGTGATGCTGCAAATAAAGAATAGATATTCCGAGTTCAATCCGGCCATGAAGCAGATCGCGGACTATATTTTTGAGTCCGGCGATAAGGTACTCTCTATGGGTATCAGTCAGGTGGCTACCGCCAGCGGCGTCAGTGTCGCGTCGGTTACCCGATTCGTCCGTTTGTTGCAATTCACGAATTTTAAATCCTTCCAGCTTGAACTGGCAAAGGCGGTGATACATGAGAATGAACATATCAAGACCGAACCGGCGGATAATACGATCGTCTTTGAGTACGGCGGGACTTCCCCGCACGATTCGGTGGAAGAGGTGGGGAAAAAGGTGTTTCAAAGTAATATTCAAATGCTTTCGGATACCATGCGGACCATCGACTATAAAAAGATGGAATATGTAACAAACTGTATCATCCATGCCCGGAATTTGGTTTTTTTGGGGGTTGGCCGTTCGTATATTACCGCGGAAAGCGGCCGGATCCGTTTCAACCGGCTGGGGATCAATTCTTTTTCCTATTCCGATACCCAGGAACAGATTGTCGCCGCCACGACCTGTTCCGACAAGGACGTTTTTTTTGGGATCAGTAATTTCGGCCGTTCCGCCGCGGTGGTCAATAACATATACCAGGCAAAACTGCGGGGGGCCAAAACCATTGGGATAACCAGCGCGGAGGGCTCTCCCCTGACCCAGGCGGTAGACGTCTGTTTCCTGACCGCCTTTAACAGCGCCAACATGGAATACCGGACCCATAAGCAGGCCTTTGAGCCTGCCTGTGAGAATATCGCGCAGATGGTGTTATTGGA
>JAITRV010000169.1 GCA_031288215.1 Spirochaetaceae bacterium
GGGCAGGGTTTCCTGCTGATTGTGGTGGTCCGTTACGATTACGTCGATTCCAAGTTCATTCGCCCGCGCAACCTCGGCAATGCAGGAGATTCCGCAGTCCACCGTAACGATCAGGGTACCCTGCTCCCGGGCAAAATCCTCCACCGCCTCAATCGAAAGTCCGTAGGGTTCATTCCCGGTGGGGAAGCGCCAGCTTACATCGAGTCCCATTTTTTTGAAAAAATCCACAAGGAGGGTCGTGCCGGTTATCCCGTCCACATCGCGGTCCCCAAAGACCAGCACCTTCTCCCCTTCTTCCTTTGCCGCGAGAAGCCGGTCAACCGCGTCTTCCATCCCCGGAAATTCAAAAGGATTCCGCAGATACCGGGGATCATCTTCCAAAAAGTAACAAATATCCTCCCCATCGGTTACCCCGCGCCGCGCCAGAATAGACGCCACAAGCAGGTCGCAGCCGTAACGCGCGGAAAGATTTTTGACAAGCTCCGGGGAAATTTCTTTTTTGTCCCATATCATAGATAATTACCGTAAAATATCATACCAAAAAAGAGAGGGGTAAACAAGATGGCGGCCAGGGCAACAGCAATTCCAAATTCAAGAAGAATCAGGGGTCTCACCCGTAATGGTGAGTAAAAAGTCAGTCCAATCTTCGTGGAGATACCGGCTCATTTCGTACCGTAGCGCCCAGAAAAACGCATCCCGCCTCCCAAAGCTCCTCCGCGCCTTCCGATACTCCTCATCCCCCAATTCCTCTCCCCGCATTATCGTGTTCAATGCTAATCCGGTTATCTCGTGAACAACAGCCGCTCCTCCATATCCATTTTCAGTGGTGGTAAATTTTCCGGAGCAAGCTCCGGGGTATGGACCCGGCCTTCCAATCAACCGGTTAGGGATTTTCTTTGTAATGAACGGTCAGAACAAGATCGGAAGGAGATAGGATCTGATATTGCGGCAGTACAAAAGGGGTTTCCTATGGGGCAGCCTCTCGTAGAGAAACTACGGGATAATTTATGGGAAATTCGCAGTCATATACCGGATGGAATCTGTAGGACTTTTTTTACGGTACATAAGGATACGATTATATTATTACATAGCTTCGTTAAGAAGACACAAAAGACGCCAAAAAAAGAGATGGAGACAGCAACTAAACGATTACAAGATTTTCTGAAACAGAATAATGTACATTAATATTACTACCGGATGGAAAGTTCATCCGGTAAAACCATAGAGGGGGGTAAATAAATGAAAGGAACCGGACAAAATTTTGATGATTTTCTGACTGAACAGGGAATATATGATGAAGTTAAGGAACTTGCAACAAAAAAACTCATAGCCATTCAATTACAGCAAGAATTGGAAGCTCAAAATTTGTCGAAAAGCCAAATGGCAAGAAAGATGGGAACTTCCCGCGCCGCTATAAATAATATTCTGGACCCGTCATACAATACTTCCCTGGGATCATTGGAGCGGTTCGCCGGTTTGTTGGGTAAAAAAATTCATATTTCCTTACGGTAAAAGCCCCGGTGTTACGGGCTATGCGAATTCCGCCGCTTCCCGCGCCTTTGCTTCCCATTCCCGGGTCGCGGCCTCAATCTTCGCGGCGGCTTCCCTGAGACGGGCCTGCACCGACCGGGCTTTTTCCCCGTTGGCGTAAACCTCCGGCCGGGAGAGTTCCGCCTCCAGGGCGTCCTTCTCCGCCTCCAGGGCCTCCAACTGCCGGAGGATCTCCGCCTCCTCCCGCTCCAGCCGCCGCCGCCGGGCCTGGCGCTGTTTCGCGGCCTGACGTTGCGCCGCCGCCGCCGCCGCCGGTTGCATAGCCGGGTCCGGCTTCAGCGGCCCCGCCAAAGAAACCGGCCCCGCCAATGAAGCCGGCCTTGCCAATGAAGCCGGCCCCGCCGGGTCCGCTGCCAGGCGGTCCAGGTAGTAGCCGTAGTTCCCGTAGAAGAGCCGGGGGACCGGGGCCGCGGAAAGCCCTCCCGGGGCACGGGAGAGTTCCAGGGTCTTGGTGGAGAGGGCCTCCATGAAGCCCCGGTCGTGGGAGACGAAGATGATGGTCCCGGGAAATTGCTTCAGGGTGTCCAGGAGTATGTCCTTGGAATAGAGGTCCAGGTGGTTGGTGGGTTCGTCCAGGATGAGGAGGTTCAGGGGCCGGAGGAGCAGGCGCAGGAGGGCCAGGCGGCTCTTTTCCCCCCCGGAGAGGACCGCGACCGGCTTGAACACGTCGTCCCCCCGGAAGAGGAAACTCCCCAGCATGTCCCGGACCTTGGGGATCAGGGCCGTGGGGGCCTCCCCCTCCAGGAATTCCAGGACCGTTTCGGAGCCCGTCATGGCCTCCGCCGCGTCCTGGGAGAAATAGCCCAGGGAAATCCCGGAGCCGTAGCGGAGGCTGCCCTCAAAATCCCCGTCGGATCCGGCGAGGATCCGCAGCAGGGTGGTCTTTCCCGCGCCGTTGGGGCCCACCGCCACGAGCTTTTCCCCGGATTCCAGCGTCAGGTCCAGGCCGCTGAAGACCCCGAGGCTCCCGTAGCGCTTGCCCAGGCCCTCCGCGGTCAGGGCGATACGGCCCGCGTGGGGGGGCGGGGGAAAGGCGATGCGGATCTTCTTGAAGGATTCGGGGATCTCGATCCGTTCCATTTTTTCCAGACGCTTGATGAGTTCCTGGGCAAAAGCCGCCTTGCTTGCCTTGTACCGGAACCGGCGGATCAGGGCCTCGGTCTTGGCGATCTCCTCCTGCTGGAGCCGGTACCGGGTCATGAGGCTTTCCAGTTCTCCCCGGCGGATCTCCTCGTAGGCGCTGTAGTTCCCCGCGTAACGCTTGAGGGTTCCCTGGAAGAGTTCGTACACCTCGGTAACCGTCACGTCCAGGAAGTAGCGGTCGTGGGAGACCAGGAGGTAACCCCCGGAAAACTCCCGAAGCCAGCGCTCAAGCCAGGCGCGGGCCTCGATGTCCAGGTAGTTGGTGGGCTCGTCTAAGAGGAGGATGTCCGGCTCCTCCAGGAGCACCTTGGCCAGGGCGATCCGCATTTGCCAGCCCCCGGAGAATTCCCGGATCTCCCGGTCCATATCGGAGGGGGAAAAGCCCAGGCCGGTGAGCACGGCGGCGATCCGCCCTTCCCGCTCGTAGTAGCCGGAAGCCTCCACCGTCTCCTCCAGCCGCCGGTACTCCTCCAGCAGCGCCGCGGTCTTCCCGTCGTCCCGGACGGCCGTTTCCAGGAGGCGGCCCAGGTCCTCCATCTGCGCCAGCAGGGCCCGGACGGGGGCAAAGGCGCGCTCCGCCTCCTCCCGCAGGGTCTGCCGGGGAACCGGCCCGCCCTCCAGGCCCCCGGACTGGGGCAGGTAGGAAACCCGGCAGGATTTCCGGAGGGAGCGGTCCCCGCAGTCCGCCGGCAGGACCCCGGCGATGATCTTCATCAGGGTGGACTTGCCCGATCCGTTGGTCCCCGCCAGGGCCGCCCTGGTTCCCGACGCCAGGTGGATGCCGACATCCTTGAGGATGTCCCGATCCCCAAAGGCCAGGGAAACGGCGCTTATTTGGACAAAGGCCATTCGGTCACCCCTCGGCCCGGTTAAAGTAGATGATGACCGGCGACGGCGCCTGACGGATCACGGTGGACGCCTCGACGTTGGCCTCCGGCACGTATTCCAGGCGGAAACCCCGGCTGTCCAGGGTATAGAGGAAGTTCGCCGCCGCTGATTTCCCGATCCCGTCAAAGTGGAAGGTCAGGACCCCGTCATAACGGTTTTCCAGGGCCGGCCCCAGGAAAAGCCCGATGGTTATTTTGCCGCTCCCCAGGGACGACGGGGGAATGATCTGGGGAATCAGGAAATTGGAGCCCCTCCAGGTGAAGGTCCCCTGGGGCCCCAGGGAAAGGGTCCCGTAATTGGCGCTGGTATAGGAGGGGCCCTGGCGGTAGATGGCCTCCAGCAGGGCCTCCCGGCGGGCGGTCTCCTGGACGATAATATCCTGCGCCTCCGAGGGCAGGGCCGCAAACAGCAGGGTCCGCAGGATGCCCCGGTCCTCGGTGTACTGCACCGCCAGGAGGGGCCCCCCGCCGGCGGCGGTATCCGGGCGGAGGCTCATCTGCAGGGGGGCCCCCTCAAAACGCCACGAGCGATCCCCGGTCCGGCGTATCCCCGTATGGGGGAAGGTCCGGTCCTCATCGGGATGGTATATCCGGGCTATCCCCGTATCCTGTCCCGGCATAAAGCGCCACTGCTTTGCGAACTCGTCGATATCGATCCTTTTTTCCAAAATCATGGTCAAATAGAACTCCGCCGACCAGGTTTTGGACAAGACCTCGTCCAGTTCCGGGTCCCCCGCTTCCTCCGCCGCCGGATCGGGGCGTATGGCCGGCCCGCCCCCGGATTGCTCAAACAGGTTAAGCCGGTAGGAAAAACAGGAACCCGTCACCCCGTCTTCGGTCAGCACCCGGTACCAGTCTCCGGGAAGGGGGTCCCCGGTGGTACTGATGGCCGGGCTTCCCGTTTCCGGGGAAAGGATCTTGATGATCTGTCCCTGTTTCAGGCGGTATACCCGCCGGGCCCCGTTATCCGGGGCGTCCCGAATCGGGAGCCCGTCCTGAAGGGTTTCCGCATAGACGGCGGCGTAAGGCGCAAATTCCGCCGCAAAGGAACGGGCCGCTCCCCTGCTGTTCAACAGTTTCAACTGCCAGAGGGGAATTTCAACCTTATCGTTCGATTCGTCCGCTCCGTCCGCTCCCCGGTATTCCTCGGGAATCCCCACCACCCAGGTCCGGTTGATATTAGACCTGATATAGACCGGCAGTATGGTCCCCGAGGGCACCGGAGGGTTTTCCATGGACCACAGGAGCACCCCCCAGCCCAGGCTCCGGCTGCAGGAGCCGAGGAGGAGGGCCGCCAGCGCGAGGACCAGGCCGGAAACACATAAGGTTTTTTGACGCCGCATAAGGTATACCATACCCGAGATCCCTCCCGGTTGCAAAGCCCCCCCTTTTCAGAGAGCCGGGGAGCGCAGTTTTTGGGCGGCCCAGTAGACGGCCAGGAGCCGGAAGCGGCCGTGGACGGTGAGGGGGTCCTCCAGGACCGCCTCGGCCATCACCAGCCGGGCGATGGTATCGCTGCCGTCGGGCCATTCCAGGAGCCACCGGGAAAGGAGGCCGCCCTGCCGTTCTCCGGCAAAGGCCGCCACCGCCGGGGAGAGGGCCTGGGCCTGCTTATCCAGGAACAGCCGGGTCGCGCGGTCCCGCCGCCGCTTGCGGTTGCGGGGAGCGGCCTGGTATTCGAAGGCCGATTCGGCCTCGTCCATGCAGAGGGTCGTTATCTGGGATTCATCCCCCAGAAAGCGGACCAGCAGGGGATAGAACTGGTCCTGGACCCCCAGGATCGCCGCCATGGACAGGATCACCGTATCCTTGAGGTAGGGCGGGGGATCGGCGGCCCGCAGGAGGTCGGTAAGCGTCGGCAGGGAATGGGGGGAACCGTAGATCCCCAAGGCTTCCGCCCCCCGAATCTTCAGCCGGGGGTTGGCCGTGGACAGGATAAGGGCCTCTATTTCCGGGCGGAAGGCCTCGTCCTTGAGCTTCGCCAGGGCGATGAGGGCTTCCGCGGCCAGCATATAGTCCCCGGAGACCGACAGCTCCCGCAGAATGGGGATCGCCGCGTAGATCCGGTGGTTCCCCAGGGCCCGGGCGGAAATATAGGCGGTGGTATAGGGATGGCTGATGGTATCCTCGATCAGGGCCCGTTCCACCTCCTCGTTCAGGGTCTCCAGGGCGTCCAGGGCCCTGAGCGCCTCGCTCCGGGTCGCCAGCCGGGGGGACCGCGCCCGGTCCAGGAGTTCCCGGGCGGCAAGCTCCGAGGGCGCCTCCCGGAGGGCCTCCAGGAGGGCCTCCTCCTCCTCCCGGTCGCTGGTCTTGTCCAGCCGGTCCAGGAGGGTGATGGCCCTGAGGTCCCGGATGGAGAACATCACCTCCATGGCCCCCTTGAAGGGCAGGGAGCCCAGGGAAACCAGCTTCCGCTGGAGGATCAGGACGCCCAGGGTCATCAGGACGAGCAGCCCGTAGAGGATCTTAAAGGAGACAAAGGAGGAAAACCCCAGGGAGGTACAGAAGTCCAGGAAGATCCCCGCCAGGAAGGACCCCCCCGCTCCGGCCAGGCCGAAGACGAAGAAGTACACGATCCCCATGTTCAGCATGGACTCCACCGGCACCAGGGCCAAAAAGTAGGTCTGGGCTATCCCTTCGGAGCCCAGGAAGCCGAAATTCACGATGAAATGGAGGAAGGAGAGAAAGGGGACCACCGTGGTAAGGTTTTCCACCGATCCCGAAGGAAAAAAGATGACCGGCAGGATCCCCAGGAGGCCGATAATGACGCACACCAGGTAGATCGGCTTGACCCCGATCCGGTCCACGAGGAATTTGATCGCCAGTCCCGCCATCAGGGCCCCGAGGCCCCCAAAAACCGAATAGAGGGAGACCATGCCGTCCCCCTGGGAGAAGGCCTCCCGGCTGTACACCGCGAGGAAGGCCCGGGCCACGGCGGAAATCAGGGCCACCAGGAAAAAGATGCCGATGAAACGCCGGAAAGACGCCTGGCCCCAGGAGCTTCGGAGCATGGAGAAGAAGCCCCCCCCGCCTTCCCCGCCGCTGGTTTCCGGCTCGGGAATACCCTTGAGGAGGACGGCGCTGAAGATCCCTGAAACGATGCCGGCGGCAAAGATAATCGAATAGAAGAACAGGGGCGGCGAGCGCCCCAGGAGCATGGCAATGGCAAAACCGGCGAACATCCCCACGGCGCTGTTGATAACCTGAATCTGGGTCATGTAACTTCCCCGGCCGGGCCCCGCCGCCAGGGTACTCAGCACCGGGTTATTCCCGATCATCCCGATCCCCCGGAACATATGGAAGGCCAGCACCCCCAGCAAGGTCATGGGCATGGCCAGGTCCTGCCGTCCCACGGAAACCACCAGGGGCACGAAGACCAGGGGAATCATGATGAGGGACCGCAGGATCCAGGTAACGCGGTAGATCTGTATGATGGAAAACCATTTTGCCAGGAGTTTCCCCAGGGGCAGGAAGAAGAAGGCCACGTAGATCAGGGCGCTGAGGGCCCCGATGGTCGTTGAATTCGCCTTGAGCCTCAGGGCAAAGAGGGTAATAATATTCCCCGTGAGCAATGTCCAGGAAAAGGAATTCACCACATTAAAGAGATTATAAAGTTCCCTGGCTTTGCCAAGCCGGTACGGAGAAAGCGCCTCAGCCATATAATTATTCATAATCCCCGGCTCGATAAATATCAAGCCCCCGCAAGCAGGATAAACGCATAATAATGTATACCTTCGAATCTTGGGCGCATTTCCG
>JAITRV010000264.1 GCA_031288215.1 Spirochaetaceae bacterium
CCCTTTTTGATAGACCGTTTCCTCAAGGATATTTTCCGTTTTCCTGGTATTAAACACACTCTCCCTGCTTACCAGTAAATCCACAAAAAATATTTTTTTGATACTTAAATCAACCATTATTTTCGTATAAATTTCTGAAATGCTGGCTGTATTATCGGGGATCACAATATAAACATCTATATCACTCTTGTCCGTTGGTTTGCCATACGCATATGAACCGAATAAATATATATATTTTGCCGGTACATTTTTGAGAATAGATTCTTTTATGAGGTTTATTCTTTCCGCAAAATTTTCCATAATTTTATTTTATCTGAACTATTATTTTTTTTCAAGTGTGTCATTTCAGGGCTCCTGCATTTACTCAAAAAAAAGCAACTGCAGGAGCCCGGGGGCTGGGGCAGGATTGGCTTTACAAAACCCTGACGAGGGGATATATTATAAGCGAGAGGTTTCCCATGGCAAACAATCGGCTCAATCCCCTCAACGATTATCTCTTTTTCAAGATCATGGGCGAAAAGGGCGACGAAGAACAGTTGTGCGCCTTCCTCAATGCCGTTCTGGGGCGTGACGGCCAGGCCGTCAGGCATGACCCCATCGAATCGGTGGAAATAATCGAGAACAAGACCCTCTCCGCCGAGATCCTGGGCGACAAAACCAGCATCCTGGATGTCCGGGCCCGGACCTGCCGGGGGGAGCGGGCCAATATCGAGGTCCAACTCCGCAACCAGGGGAACATGGACCGGCGGAGCTTGTTCTACTGGAGCAGCGAATTTAGTAGAGGGATGGAAGCGGGGTGGGATTACCGGGAAGCGCCGAATGTGATCGCCATCAATATCGTGAATTACGAGTTTTTGCCGGGGATTCCTGAGTTTTACACGAGTTTTCATATATGGGAAGACCGTCAGCGGGTACTTTTGACCGAAGCGCTGGAGATACACTTTATCGACATGGTAAAGTTCCGGTGCATGGCGGAGCGGGACATCCGGAATGACCCGCTGCAGCGGTGGCTGACCTGGTTTGACCGGGAGAGCCCCCAACCCTTGGTGGAGGAGGCAATGAAGATGGACGCGGCGATACAGAAGGCGGCGGAAAAGATGGAATATGTGACGATAGACAAAGAGGCGCTGAGGGTGTACCAGATGCGGGAGATGGCGCTGTCGGACTGGACCAGCGGGCTGAACCATGCCCGGGAGGAAGGCGAGAAGACAGGCTGGAAGAAAGGCCGGGAGGAAGGCAAGTGGGAAGTCGCCGCTAAAATGAGAAGGCGCGGAGTACCCATGAGCCAAATTGCGGAGGACACCGGGCTTTCCGTCGAAGATATCGCAAAACTCTGACGGAGCCCCGATACAGGAGGCGGCGGAGAAAGGTGGAATATGTGACCATAGACAAAGAGGCCCTGATGGCGTACCAGATGCGGGGCGAGTAGTTCATCACCCCGGGGCAATGAAGTCCCGCTCCCGGGCGCTTGACACCCTTCCCCGCCTCTCCTATACTACTTTCATAATGAAAGAAGTTCAGGAGGCGGTAACGCTCCTTATCGCCAATATACAGCGGATCATCTCGGTGGATACCCGGAAGCTCGAATATATCATTGCTTCCAAGGTGGCGGGGGGGCATGTGATACTGGCGGATTCCCACGGGGTGGGGAAGACTTCCCTGGCCCGGGCGCTGGCCCTTTCTATCCGCTGGCATGGCGAGGACCTGTTTACCGAAGAAGTCAAAATCGAACGGTTTAACCGGATTCAGTGTACCGTGGACCTTTTGCCCCAGGATATTCTGGGGTATAACCGCTTTATCGGCAGCGGCCGGGAGATCGTCTTTAACAAGGGGCCCATCTTTGCCCACTTTGTCCTCTGTGATGAGATTAACCTCCTGACCCCCAAGACCCAGGGCAGTTTCCTCCAGGTTATGGAGGAACAGAGCGTTACCATCGAGGGCAAGATCTACCATCTGCCGGACCCCTTTTTTATCATCGCCACGATGAACCTCAAGGGGGTGCACCTCTTCCCGTTGCCCGCGCCCCAGCTCGACCGCTTCATGATCCGCCTCTCCCTGGGTTACCCTTCGCCGGAGGACGAGGAGGCCATCGTTACCCGCCACAGCCGGACCGATGCCTGGGCCGGTTTCAGCCCCGTGATCGACAGTCTCGACCTTATTAAATGGAAAAAAATGGTGGACGAGGTTCAGCTCCACGACGATATTACTTCCTACATCGTGGCCTGCGTCCGGCGGACCCGGACCCATCCCGATATTGAGGGCGGCGCCAGCCCCCGGGCGGGAGTGAGGATTTCCCGCCTGGTGCGGGCTCTGGCCCTCTGCCGGGGGCTCGACTACGTGCCCATCGACTACGTGAAGGAAACCTTTATCCCCGCCATGGCCCACCGCATCGTGACCCGGGACCCCTCCATCCCCCCGGAAGCGGTGCTGCAGGATATTCTGGATTCGGTTCCCGTGGAGGGGGAAAAACGAAGGCGGTACGCGTGAAGGCCGGGAGCGTACAGGCGGCGGCGGGAAGGTACCCTCAGGACCTATGAAAGCGCGCGGCCCCTTTTGGCTCAGGGAGGGAGGACTTTTCGTTCTTGCCGCCGGGACGTTGCTGCTTATTCGGGGCTTGGCGGACCGGAACCCCTACGAGCTTGTCCTGGGGGGCGCCTCCTGCGTACTCTGGCTGGGGGTTTTTCTGGCGGGCTTCTTTGCCGCCCGGCGGCTGGCCCTGATCCAGCCGGGCTGGATTTCCCCCGCGCCCCTGACGGCCGGCTCCGGGAGGGACCTCCCGGGGGAACGGCGGGAGGGCGCCCCCCACCTCATCACGGGCCTTGAGGCCCCGGCGCCCTGGTTCTTCCGGCTCCACTTCCAGGTCCGGGGGAAGCTCGACCTCGCCAAAGGGCGGAGCTATGACTTCACCGCCGAAGCCGCCGCATCCGGCGACGGGCCGGTGCGGCTTGCCATCGGTTTTCCCCTGTCGGGGATCTTCCACGGTACGGGCCGCTGCCGCCTCCGGGATGTCTTCGGCCTCTTCTCCTTCCCCTGCGGGGCGGCCCTGCACCGGAGCCTTCCGGTCCTGCCCGCGCCCTTCCGCCGCAAACCCCTGCTGAGGATCGATCCCTTCTCCGGCGCCGAGGACAAGCAGAGCCGTAGCCAGAGCGACGAGGAACGCTACTACATGCGGGAATACGCCCCGGGGGACCGCTTTCGGGACATAAACTGGAAAACCTCCGAGCGGCTGGCCTCGCTGATTACCCGGATTTCTCCCCAAACCCAGGAGAAAACCCACGTGATCCACATCGCCTTCCGCACTTACGGCCCCTTCTCGGCGCCCTCCCTCCGGGCCCTCTGGATCCTGGACCGGACCAAGGCGCGGCTTATCCTGTTCCTGCGGACCCTGCGGGAAGAACACCCCAATTTTATCTTCCATATCATGAGCGCCGGGGAGGAGCGGATGGTTCAGACCGAAGAGGAGCTTGACGCCTTTATCCGGGATATGGCGGGGATGCCCTACGCCCCCTTCGGAGCCCCCGGCGGGGGGCCGGCAGCTCAGGCGGGCTCCGTCGCGAGCGGAGCGGAAACCGCCGGGGCCGGGGAACTCTATATCTTTTCCACCTCCTATGATACGGCCCTGCCCGCCCTGATCCTCTCCCGGGGGGACGCTCCCTCGTACCTGTACCTGACCGTTCCGCGGAGGGCCACGGGGACGTTCCTCTCCGGGGGAAAAACCCCCGCCGGGAGAGAAGCCCCTTCCGGCAGAGAAGCTCCCCACGGGGGCCTTCCGGGGGAATCGGCGCTGTATATCCGGGATATCCTCAAGGAAGCCTTTATCCCGGCCCCCGGCTTTTTGTCGTGCCGGAAGGTTCCCGTTCAGGCCGCCTCTCCTGTTCCCCGGAGGGGCGGCCTGGACATCGAATACGCGGAGCTGCGGCTATGACCCGCCCGGAACGGGGGACGGCCCTCTTTGTATGCCGGCTCCTCCTCTATCTGGGGGTCTTCAGCCTCCCCCTGATCCATCCGGGCATTTCCGTGGCCTATGACCGGGGGGGCATGATCCTGTGGTTCTTCGTCCTTCCCCTGGAGGCCCTGATCGCCTTTTTCCTGGGGCCGTCCCGGCTGAAAACCCCCTACCGGCTTGCCCTTGCCGGCGGCGTTCTGCTGGGGGGCGCGTTTTTCGGCGCCGGCTTCTCCCCCGACGCCCTGCCCTTCCTGGGAATCGGCGCCCTGGGCTTCCTCCTGACGGCGGCCCTTTTCCGCTTCCCCCGCTGGGGCCGCCTGGTCATCTTTGAGCAGGTCCTCTTTGCCTTCATCTGCTTCAGGATGCTGGGTTTTTCCCGGTCCTCCGAAGAGGCCGCGCAAGCGGCGTCTTCCCTGACCCAGGGCATCCTGATCTTTACCATTGCCGCCTTTCTGCTCCAGGGGATGGTGGTGTACTTCAGCCTGTTCCGCCAGCCCGCCGGTGAAGCCGGCGCAGGCGGAGAAAATCGCGGAAGCGGGGGGCCGGGGCGGCGGAAGAAGGGGCGGGAATTCGCGGTCTTTGTCCTCGCCGCGGGAACGGCGGCGATCCTCCTCCTTTTGGTCCTGCCCCCGGACTTTGTCAAGAATTCGGTGATCTCCAACCTGCTCCAGGATGAGGTCAACCCCGATCCGATCCCCCTCGACGAAGACGGCGACGGCATCCCCGACGGCAACCTCCGGTCGCAGAGGGAAAGCCGCCGCTTCCCCTCCCGGCGGGGGGACCGGGAGGGCCCGGGATCTTCGCCCCGGCTGGAGGGGATACCCGAAAGCCGCTGGCCCGGACAGGGCTTCGACCCCTCCGCCGAACAGGGCGACGGCAGCGGCGAAGGGGGGAAACAGTACGCCGTCATGGTGGTGGCCGCCAAGACGGACCCGGTCTATGCGGGCGGTTCCTACCGGAGCGAACTGGACCCCCTCCTGGGCTTTCTCCCCACGGAAGACGAGATCCTCAACCAACTGCCCACCTTGAGGCTCCTGGAAACCTGGATCAACACCGAAGCCCTCTTTGACCGGGGCCGATCCCCGGAAGATATCTTCGTCCTCTCGACCCTCCCCGAGAAATACCTCCCCTACCGGCCCCGGGCGGTGGAGCCCACGGTGCTCCGGCGGGGGTCCGGGCCCTTCCGCTACTCCTACCAGGTCCAGTCCGACATGAGTACCAGCGGCCCTCAAGAGTGGGCCCGGGTCCGGGATATGACCGAATCCGAGCGGGCCTTTTACCGGTACTACCTCGACGCGGCCCTGGGGGAGGCGGACCGGGCGGTTTTCGAGGCCCAACTCCGGGACGCCCTGGAGGGCTTGGAGGGCCGGGGGGGCCCCCCCGGATACTTTGGCCGGATTTTCGCGATCCTCGACAGTTTTTCCGATTTCCAGTATAACCTCGGGTTTACCGAAGACTCCTCGATTCCCGCCCTGGTCGATTTCCTCACCCGGACCAAAGAGGGGGACTGCACCGAGTTCTCCAACGCCGCCGCGGTGCTGGGCCGCCTGGCGGGCATCCCCTCCCGGGTGGTTACGGGCTTCCTGGCGTCCCGGGACCTCCAGACCCCCGCCCATATCCGGGGGCTCTCGGTACTGCGGAACCAGATCCGGCTCCTGCAGGATTTTCCCCCGGAGGACTTGTACCTGGTGACTACCGCCCACCGTCATTCCTGGGTGCAGTTCTGGCTGCCCGAGTACGGCTGGCTGGACTTTGAGGCCACCGGTTTCGCCATTCCCCCCTCGGGCATGGGGGACCCCAACAACCGGGATGTGGTGATTCCCCTGATCGAGGAGGAGCCGGAGTTTATGCCCCTGCGGCGCTTCCCCTGGAAAAGCGTCCTCCGCTTCCTGGGCTTCGCGGCGGCCGCCGCCCTGCTGTGCGCCTACGCCCTCCGCTATGGCAGGGAATTCCTCCTCCGCCGCCGGGCCCGGCGTCACGACCTCCGGGGTATCCAAGCCCTGTACCGCCTGCTCTTGATGCGCCTCGCCGCGGAGGGCCTGCCCCTGAAGCCGCCGGCCAAGACCTCCCGGGAATACGCGGCGCTCTTTTCCGAAGAAAGCGGCTTCCCTCTGGTGAGCGGCTTTCCCCAGGAAAGCGGCGCTCCTCCGGAGAACGCTTTCGCCTCCTTCGCGGCGCTGTACACCGAACTGCGCTACCGGGACTTCTCCCCCGAGCAGGCCGCGGAAAAAGCGGCGCGGCACGAGGCCCTGCGGGAAGCGGCGGGCGGTATCCTCAAGAACCTGAGGCGGCCGGGCCTCCGGGGGCTTCTCCGCCGGATCTTTAGTCTGAGGGGGCTCACCTACCTATGAAGGCCATCGCCCGCGCCCGCATGGTCCGATGCGGGCTTATCGCTCTCCTCCTGGGCCTCGCCTCCTGCTCAGGAAGCTCCGACTGGGTACAGTTCCGGGGGGCCGGGGGCCGGGGGGCGACCTCCACCCGGATCTCGCCCCCCCTGGGGGTAAAATGGAAATTCCGCCTGCAGCTTGACGGCAGAACCCTCCGTTCCTTTAATCCCCCGGTGGTCAAGGCGGACACCATCTACTTCGGATCGGCGGACGGCAACTTCTACGCCCTGGACATCGAGAGCGGCTACATGGACTGGGTTTTCAAGAGCGGCGCCGCGATCAACTCCGTGCCCTATGCGGACAGCGAGTACGTGTATTTCGGCAGTCAGGACGGAAAGGCCTACGCCCTCACCCGGGACTCGGGGCTCGAAAGCTGGAACTTCCCCACGGGGAGGCAGGTCAACTCCTCGGTGGAACGGTACAAGGATTTTATCATCTTTACCAGCGACGGGGGGGAGAGCTTCTTCCTCAACCCCGAGGGCGAAAAAATCTTCGAGATTCCCAATCCGGTCTGGTACAACCACACCTTCCAGATGTACGACGACGTCATGTATTTCGCCCCGGGCCCCCTGTCGAACCCCCACAGTTTCGGACCCTACGACATCAAGGAGCAGCGCTACCTGTGGGTCCTGGAGAACTTCGGCTTCAACGCGGTCTGGTACTCCTTCCCCGCAATCCGGGGGGACCTGATCTTCTTCTCCACCGCCGGTTTCGACGGCTTCGAATGGAACCTGGCCTTCCACGCCTACCACCGCGTAACGGGCCGGGAGGTCTGGCGCTATGAGGACTTCAGCCGCTGGGGCGCTTCCTCCCCGGACCTGGAGGCCCTGTTCCTGCGGGGGCTGGACCTCCTCGACTTCATGGCCCCCTCGGTATGGAAGGACCTGGTCATCTACTCCGGCGGCGACGCCGTGGTCCGGGCCTTCGACGCGGAAACCGGCGCCATCCGCTGGGAGCGGGAGTTCGACAGCCCCGTCAGTTCCGCCCCCACCGTCGCCGGCGACCGCCTCTATTTCGGCCTCCTGGGAGACGAACTCTCCTCCGGCAGCGGCCCGCAGCTCATCTGCCTCTCCGCCCGGAACGGAACCATCCTTTGGCGCATGGACCTGGAAGGGGCAATCCTCAGCGCCCCGGTCATCGCGGGCAAGCGGCTCATGTTCGGCACCGACCAGAGCATCTTCTACATCCTGGAAGAGGTATTTTAAAGCGTCAGGCCGGGGGATAGGCCCG
>JAITRV010000268.1 GCA_031288215.1 Spirochaetaceae bacterium
GAACCGGTGCCCGGCGCCTTTTGTAGCGCCGTTCTTTGTTCCCGGGACTCGCCCGCTACGCCAGCCGCCGTACCGCCTCTTTCCACCGGCGGCCCCGGTCGAATTCGTTCAGGAACATCCCGAAGGAGGCGCAGCCCGGAGAAAGGACCACCGCGTCCCCCGCCCGGGCTTCCTCCAGGGCGGCCCGGACCGCCCCTTCCACCGAATCGAAGGGGCCCCGGTAGGGGACGCCCCCCCGGTCCAGCAGCGCCCGGAGCTTCTCGCTCCCGGTTCCCGCCAGGAGCACCAGGGCCTTGGCCCCCGCCGCCGCCCGGGCCAGGGGGCTAAAGTCCAGGTCCTTGTCGGTGCCCCCGGCAACCAGGACCGGGGCCGGATCAAAGGCCGCTAGTGCGGCGGCGGCGGCCTCGGGGATGGTGGCGGCGGTGTCGTTGTAGAAGCGGATCCCCCCGGCCTGGTGGAAGAATTCCAGCCGGTGCTCGATGCCGGGAAAGTTCCCCAGGGCCTCCCGGATAAGCGCCGGGGGGAGGCCCAGGTCCAGCAGGGCCAGGGCCGCGGCCAGGAGGTTCCGCTTCTGGTGGCGGCCGGGCACGAGGAGCCGGGCGGGGACGATTTCGGCGGTCTCCCCCGAGGGCAGCCGGCCCAGGGCCGGGCCGTCGCCGCCGCTGAGCCAGCCCCCGGCCGTCCCCGCCGGGAGGGGCTCCTCGGCATACATCAGGGGCCGGCCCCCGGTCTCCGCCAGGAAGCTCCGGCCCCAGGCGTCGTCACCGGCGACGGTGGCGTCCCCCTGATCCTGGCCCTGATAGATGACCCGCTTATCCGCCACATAAGCCTCCATGCTGTGGTAGCGGTCCTGGTGATCCGCCATGATGGCCGTCAGCACCGCGGCCCGGGGCTTGAGCAGGGCCTGCCCGTCCGCCCGGCGGCGGCGGAGGTCCCCCAACTGCCAACTGGAAAGCTCCAGGACCACGTCGTCATCCTCCCCCAGGGCCTCCAGAAAGGAGAGGGGCGAGCGGGTGATGTTCCCCCCCAGGTAGGCCGTGCCCCGCAGCAGCCCCCGGCTCCGGCCCTCCTGCAAAACCCGGTGGAGGGCCGAGGCGGTGCCGGATTTCCCCTTGGAGCCGGTTACCGCCGTCAGCCGGGCCGGAGACGCGGCCAGAAAGAGGGAAATGTCCGTTTCTATCCTCCGGGCCGCCCGGAGGAAGGGGGAATCGGGGCGCACGGCGGGGTTCTTTATCACCATATCCGCGCGGGCAAAGTCCTCCATCTCGTGGCGGCCCAGGACATAGCGGACCGCGCCGCCGGCCGCGGCTTCCAGCTTTTCGAGGGAGGGGGCCAGGACCGTTTCGTCCCGCAGGTCCGTCACCGTCAGTTCCGCCCCCATCCGTGCGAGGTAGCGGGCCGATTCCAGCCCGCCGCCGTGGAGGCCGAGTCCCATAACGAGGACCCGCATCCCCCGGTAGGCGGACGGCGAAAGGGCGGACCCCACCGGGGCCTCCCCCGGGGATAGGCGCTGTTCCACAAAAACCTCCTCATTCCGCGCCGCATTCAACGGCGCTCCGGCAGCATAGCAGCATGTTGTGCCGAAATGTACCAGCCCCGCCGCCCTTAGCCGAAGTGGCTTATCCCGTGATCGTTCAGGAAGGCAAGGAACTTCCGGTGGTTTTTTGCCGGGACCACCAGAAGTTTCCCCTCCGCCCGCAGGGCTATGGGTTTGAGGGCGGGGTCTGAGAGGAGTTCCTCCGCCAGGGCCCGGTCTTCGGGGAGCTGGTATACCAGGACCTCGGCCCGCCGCTGGTCAAAAAGCCCCGCCCGGTTCAAAACCTTGTCGAAAAGAGCCTCCCAGTGGGGGGCCGGCTGGGGATCTATCAGGAATTTAAAGCGGCTGATCCGATCATCTATCTGATGCTTGTTTTCGCAGCCCGCGATGAAGGAGGCGGGGCTTATCCGCCAGCGGTTCTCCCCGAGTTTCACGCCGATCCGGTCCAGGTATACCTGGCGCTCCAGGGAATTGCCCTGGACCGTTACCAGGTACAGTTCCCGGTCCGCAATCGCCTGGTAGTTCCGCTCGGGCCGGGGGGGCAGCCGGGTGGTAAACCTCAGGCACCAGAGGCCGAGTTCGGTGATCCTGATGGCTCCCAGGCAGTCGTAGGGGGAAATGGGAAGGGCCTTCCCGTGGTAATGCCGGCGGAGGGGAGGGTCCTTAAAACTGATGTCCAGAAGCCCCAGGGCGGCAAAGAGCAGACAGTAGGCCTTAAAAACCGGCTTGACCAGGAGTTCATGCCGGAAGACCCCCGTGGGGTTGAAATCGTTGTCATACTCCTCAGCTTCATAGGTAAGACCTCCGATGTCCAGGGCGTCGGCCTTTATCTTTAAGGAATCTTCCAGGGAAGCGTTGCAGAAGGCAAAGACCATGCCGCTTTGGCGGATGCGGTCGGCCAGGATGTCGGCGTCAAACCAGCGGCCGTCCCTTGCCACCATGCGGAGTATGTCCTGAAAGACGCTCCGGGAAAGGGGCAGTTCCCGGTTGGCGCCTTCGAGGTAGTAGCCGGGGGTCCTGCTCAGGTGATCCGTGAGGATGTTGAATTCCAGATACTTCCGGTCCGGGGGCAGCATAAAATCATTGAAAAGGGTTTTATTATTGAAAAAATCCGCCGTTAGCTTTCGCAGGGCTTCCTGGCCCTCCGGCGGCCGGCGGGGATTGAAATTCGTCATACAGAGGACGAACCGGGCCGCCAGTTCCGCGCAGTCCGGGGCGGACGCGGAACCGAAGGCGGGAAATCCCGAGGAAGTACGCAGGGTTTGGATTTCCCGTTTCTTAAATCCCCCCCGGACGAGTTTTTCCGGGAGCACGCCCCCGGACAGACACGAGGGGAGCAGTTCCCGGAGGGTATCGCAGAGAAGGGGGAAGGATTCGGCAATCCTCAGGCTGTTACTCCAGAACGCCGCCGGCGGCGTTTTCAACACGCAATCCGCCGGCTCCGCCGGCGGAACGAGCCAGGGCAGCAGGGCGTTCCTGAATACCGGCAGGATGGTGAGGATAAGAACGCTCCGGGCGCGCTGCATGCTGAGGAAGGACAGGCGGAATTCCGGTTTGAGGGAATACACTTTTCTCCAGGCATAGGTCGTGTCAACGACGAGAACCGGCTCTCCCGCTTCCTTTTCGATAAGGACCACGGGGACATATCCATCCCGGACCACCCATCGGAGGATCCGCCGGGCCAAGGGCGGCAGATGTTCAATCCACTCCTTGAAGGCCTCCGGGGTGGGGAAGGCCAGGGCTTCGGCGTATTTTATAATCAGGTCATGTTTGTTCCGTGCCGGAGGGTTTTCGCCGGTAAAGGAGGCATAGAGCGTCCGCAGTTCCTGGAGGGTCAAAGACTCCAGATAGGGCATGAAGTCCTGGACCCGCTGTTTGAGGGGGGGAAGGTTCCGGGGGGAATAGATTTCAACGGTTTCAGGGAGCATGGGCGGCTCCTACCAGGTAGCTTATATCTTCCGGGGAAAGGGCCTTGAGGGATCCCGCGTCGTCCGAGAGCAGGGAAGCGGCCAGGTCGGTTTTCCGCTGCTGAAGTTCCAGAATCCGCTCCTCAATGGTGTCCTTGGCGATCAGGCGGTAACAGAACACCGCCCTCACCTGGCCGATGCGGTGGCTGCGGTCGATAGCCTGGGTTTCGGCGGCCCGGTTCCACCAGGGGTCCAGGATAAAGATGAAATCCGCCGCGGTGAGATTCAAGCCGATACCCCCGGTTTTGAGGGTCATGATGAAGGCCTTCACCTCCGGATCGGTCTGGAAACGGTGGACCAGGGCCTGGCGGTCCACGGTGGCGCCGGTCATGGTGAGGTTCGGGATGCCCATGTCCGCCAGGTCCTGGCTGACCAGGTCCACGTGGGCCAGAAAATTGGTAAAGATGAGGCACTTATGGCCGTTCTGCACCAGCTCGGCAATCATGTCCCGCAGATAGAGCCGCTTTGCCGAGGGGCCGCCGTACTCCCCGTCGGATTCGGGGACGCTGGCCAGGCGGCGCAGTTCCGCCAGGGCCTTGAAGATGATCAGGGACGACTTGGGCAGCTCCCCCTTTTCGATGATCCCGTCGATGAGCCGTTTGTACTCCTGCCGCCGCTGGTGGTAGAGGGCCAGATGGCTCTCTTCCAGTTCGATATAGGCGGTCTCCTCGGTCTTATCCGGCAGGTCCTTGAGGACGTCCCGCTTGATCCGCCGGAGCATGAAGGGGTAAATCCGGGCCTTCAGGTCCCGCAGGGCCTCCTTGTCGCCGTTGTCCTGGATGGGTCTGAGGTAACGCTGGACAAACATCTTCTCGGAGCCAAAGAAGGACGGGTTGAGGAAGCGGAAGAGGCTGTAGAGATCCGCCAGGTTGTTTTCCACCGGGGTCCCGCTCATGGCCAGGCGGTGATCGGCGCGGAGGCTTAACACCGCGGCGGTGGTCTTGGTGGAGAGGTTCTTGATGTTCTGGGATTCGTCGAGGACTATATAGAGGAAGGAATGTTGCTGAAATTCCTCCACATCCCGGCGCAGCGTGGCGTAGGTACTCAGCACCACCTGGAATTCCTCCGGCCGGAGTTCCGCAATATCCCGTTCCAGGCCGTAGTGGACCCTATAGGGCAGGTCCGGCGCGAAGCGGTCCAGTTCCGCAGCCCAGTTGTACACCAGGGACTTGGGGCAGAGGATGAGGCACAGGCCCTGCTCCTCCCGGGCCTTGAGGGACCGCAGCAGGGCGATAACCTGGATGGTCTTCCCCAGGCCCATCTCGTCGGCGAGGCAGGCCCCCATGCGGTGCTCCCGGAGGTAGTCGAGCCAGCGCACCCCGTATTCCTGGTAGGGCCGGAGGGTGCCCCCCCGGAGGGACCAGTTCCCCGGTCGGGCGGCGATGGTATTGTAGCCGGTAAAGAAGGGCCGGGCCTTTTCCCAGGCGGCCCCGTCAATCTCGATGGCCTCGTCCTGCAGGAGCAGGGGAATATCGAAGGCGGAAATCTCCACCCCCTCATCCCCCTTGATCCGGGAGACCAGCCGGTCCAGCCGGTCCATGGTCTGCCGGTCCGGGAAGGAACGGCTGCCGTCCGCCAGGGTGATGCAGGAGTCCCGCCGGTATTCCGCCATGAACCGGGCGAAGGAGAAGACCTCCCCTTCGATTTCCACCTCGGCGTTCCCCGCCAGGTAGTCGATGCCGGACCCCAGGGAAAAGCGGATCCGGGGCTTGGAAAAGCTCAGCCGGTACCCCGCCAGGACCTGGGTTTCCAGGAGGACGAAGCGCCGGGACAGTTCCACGATGGTTTCGGCGAAGAATTTCCCCGCAAATTCCGGGGCGATGATGAAGCGGCCGCTCTCTTCATGGATGGAATTTTTGGCCGCCAGCCGGTTGCCCTTGTTCAGCATGGCCCGGAAGATGTCCTCCGGGCCTTCCGGGAAGATCACCTCGGCGATACCCAAGGTATGGGATCCCTCGTCCATTTCCACCACCGTCACGATTTCCTCGTTTTCCAGAAACAGGGGGGGGAAACCCCGGAGGAAGGGGATGGGCCGGACGTGGAGGTAGCCGTAGTTGTCGATTTCCATGAAAAGCAGGGCCGGTTCCGCGGGGACCGGGGGGATCTGCCGGACCGTCCAGCCCTCGTAACGGATCTCCAGGCTGGTAAAGCCCGAGCAGATCAGGGAAAGAAAGGCGGGAAGATCCTGTTTCGGCATCCCGCCAAAGACCCGGTCGGTCTCGGCCCAGCGCAGCCCGACATCTTCGATGCGGTATATCCGGTTCTCCGAGATCGCCAGGGTCGGGGAAAGGGTATAAAAGACCGCCTCCGTCTCCGTCTCCGTTTTCGCTTTCCGGCCGCTCTGTACCAGGCCCGGCCTGCGGCCCCGGGCGATGACCGTCCCGGCCTCGTCCAGCAGGACCAGGGCCACGGTGAGGTTCTCCCCGGCGCCGTCTTCGATGCAGAGGGCGCAACGGAAAAAGCCCTCCGCCTCCTCCAGGACCCTGCCCCGCTCGTCCCGGAGCAGGCCGGCGGCCAAGGCCTGTTCCAGGATACGGCTCCCCGGGTTCAGGAGGGTATACGCCTCCTCCGCGGCCCCGTCAAAACTGATGCGGTAGGAATACTCCCGCTCCCTCAGCCGGGCCAGAAATTCCCGCAGCACCTCCCGCCTGGTCCCGGAGAAACGGCGGAAATCCGGCGCGGCCCTTCCCCTGGAGGGCGTCAGGCGTAAAAAGGTCTCGTTCCCGTTCCGTCCCAGGGTGAAGGAGAGCGCCTCGTTCTGCGGGGCGCCCCCGCTCTGCCACCGCTCCCGCCTCCCCTCCGGGGCGGCTTCGGGGCCGCCGGCTCCGGCCTCCCCCGCGGTCTCCTCCCCTCCGGCCGCCGCTTCCTCCTTTGTAAAGGCCGGCCCCGAAGGGGCGGCTTTGTCCTTGGGCGGCCGTCCCCGTCTCCGTATTCCTTGTTCCATGGGGGCATCATACCACGGAACGGGGGCTTCGGTAAAGTGCGGGAGGACCAGCCCATGGGGTATCCCCCCGTGGGCTGGTCCTCCCGGCACGGGCCGGCATGGGGAGGATCAACCGGGGGGTCCTGTCAGGGAAATACCCCGGTCGCCCCCTGTTCGCGACGTTGCTCTTGATGCCTACGGCATAACGGGTTCCTCTGCTCAAAAGGGGTCGCCCGGGGTATTTCCCTGCCACCCCCCTTCGCCGTTTCTGCCCATGCCGGCCCGTGCCGGGTTTTCCGGCGGGAGTATCCCCGCCACAACACGGCGCCCAAGCAAGTGCGTAGGGCGTCCCGGCGAAAAGGCGACCGGGCGTGGGGTGCGATAATCGTCTTGTTCACTAGGTATCAATCGATACCATAATACACTACATCTATGGAAGAATCAAGTCAAATTTAATCACGAGAAATCAATAAGAAACTCATAATATTGCTCATAGTTTCTGTGTTTCACCCTAGTTCTTCCAATTTTTCAAAGGCATGTATACTTTCAGTAATACACTTTATTGCTTCGTTTAATACCGTGTATCTTTTCTCACTATATTTTTGTTCAGGTATAAACAAAAGTGATACAATGATTCCGATAAGCTGATTTTTTCGTTCTTTTATAAGATATGAGGTATCGACGGTAATGGATTTACTCGAAGCGAAGGCTTTGGTAAACAATTCTATAGTGTCTTTGTCATTAAGTTTAAAATATTTTTTGCACTTGACCAGAAATGGTATATCCGGGTCGATTTTTCCATTCATGATATTCGAGAGCGTTGCAGGTGAACAGGATAATTCTGCCGCCAATTTATCTTGAGTTATATTGTCCTTTTGTATCCTGAGTATTCTTATCATAATTCCCAATTCAGTAATCATAATATTCCTTTATTTTTCGTAAAATTATTTTTTATTTTATAAAATTATTTTCGAAAAGTAAATGGTTTTTCACGAAAAATGATGAAATATTCGAATTTATAAATCAAACCGGTCAAGCCGGTTTTGGTCTCTTTTTCTCTTTTTTATATGCGATTATGTTATATTTTTATACACGTACAGATTCCACGACGCTGGGCCGTTCAAGCAGCCTCACTTTTTTATTTTTAATGAGATCGTCTCGTTTGGTGATTCGAGAGCATAAAGAGGCTTTACGCCCTTTTTTTTGAACGAGGGGAAGCATTGAAATCATTAATTATTTCATGTGTTTCTTCTGACATTTCATTGAGAAAATTCTCAAACATTTCAGCCGTCTTTTGTAAGACCTTAAAGGGCTTGGCAAGGGTATTTGAATCTTTGATACAGGGAATCACTAAATTCTTAAGATGATGAAGGGCAATATTGATAATGAAATAATAGCTACACAGGAAAAACTCAGAAATTCTATCCCACACATGAGAATTCCGGCTTTTTAGTCGATACATCATGATTTGAAATCGTTCATTAAGGATAGTTGTTTTATCGTCATAGTAGGCTTTTAATTCCGGAGAAACCTTCCCTCTCGTTTGCCAATTTTCGATATCATTCCCCATTTTACCTGCAATAGCTCTAATTTTATCCAGGTGTCCTGAATGAAATAATTCTTCTTCTGAATATTGGTGCCTGGGGAATATCGAACCCCTTACGCTTTCAATCTTTTGATTAAATGCGTCACATTCCCTTTCGATAAGCGAGAAACCATTATCGAGGCCGATTTTTTTTTGAAGTGCGAAAGCAGGAAGGGATAGAAACGACATCGTAAACACGGTAGTATAAAGTTGCAATACCAAACTATCGGAGGTATCGGACTAAAGTCCGCCGATGCCGTATACACACTATAACATGGATGAACGGAACGCGCTACAGGCAATGGAGGGCATGGGACTGCCTAAAAGCTTTATG
>JAITRV010000304.1 GCA_031288215.1 Spirochaetaceae bacterium
CCTCAAAGAGGAATTTGAGAAACGGTTCAAATGCCCGTTCTCTCAGGAAAAATGAAACGGCGTTGGGGGTGGTATGCCGGAGGAGCATCTCGATTTTGAATGACGGTCCTGCTCAAATACTGCGGCGGTTGTAACCCGGTGTATGACCGCGCCGCGCTGGTTGAACAATTACGGCAGGAATTTCCCGATGTGGAATTCCTTTACGCAAGCAGCGGCCTTACCGAAGCGGATATCGTACTGGTGGTCTGCGGCTGCCCGGTACGGTGCGCCTCCCAGGATACCCTGCGCGGACGTCTTCATACCCTCATGATTGACTCCCCCCGGGAGTATACCAGGGTCGGCACGCTCCTGAGCGAAAGACGGCTTCGGCCCCCACCCCCGCGATAAGGGCCGAAGTCCCCGCCCCCGGTGTATCCCCTCAGCCCCCGGAGGTATCCCCCGGCTTGCGTGCCGGGTCAGGGGCGCCGGCAGGAGCCGGGGCGTCCAATATCAGGGCAACATGGGCATAGGCGGCCAGGAACATGGTCCGGTCCTGGACCCCTAATCGTTCAAAGAGGATCCGCACCCGGTTCTTGAGGGTGCTCAGGGCTACCCCCTGTTCGGCGGCGATGGCTTCGTATTTCTCCCCCGCCTGAATCCGCTGCAGCCACAGGAGGTCCCGCCGGGTAAAATCCGCCGGCGGGAGGCGGGAGACCAGGGGCTCCTGGCTGCGGAACCGTTCTATTTCCGGGAGGAACAGGAAAAAGGCCAGGGCTAAGAGGAACAGGGTCACCATGATGGCGCCCAGGGATAAGAAGATATAATCAAAGCCGAAACGGAGCTGGCTTCCGATGGCCAGGAGCAGGAGGAATATCAGGATAAACCACTTGTATTTCCCCCCTTTTTCAAAAAAACCGCACTTATTCGCAAAGGCGCAGGCCAGCAAAAACAAGAGGAAGCCGACAACGCTGCCGCCGGCCGCCAGAATCATGAGGGAATAGGCCAGACAGCCCCCCCCGTAGATATAATAATTCGACGGGTTGAAGATAAACAGATAGAGGAAAACCAGGACGCCCAGGAGGTTCATAATCATCAACGCAAGAGGCAGGGGAAAAGACTTTTTTTCAGGATGATACAACTCGGATTGAATGTATCCTAACTGATGAAATTCCGCTTGTATGTGTATTGAAAAAACGATATTTGAAACCAGATACAAAAGCATAAAAACAAAACCAATTCCTGAAATGATCTTCCAAACGTGTCTCTGTGATATTACCATCTTCCATCCTTAAAAAGTTTGTATTTACGGGTATCCCTCTGGTACCCTTTCATGAGGCGCACACCCAAAACTTGCCGTTTTTTAGAGAGGACTGATCTTTAATAGGTGAGAAACATATTTTTCCGGTCAAGGGCGGGAGTTTTTCAACCGGCCGGTTGTAATCACCTCCTGCTGTCTATAATATACTCAAATCCTTCAGAAAAGTCGAGGATAATCTGAAAAAAGTACCAAAGTACTATCAAAAAAGTACCAATCGATACCTAAAACTTATTGTCCCGGGGAAATTAAAGCCGTATTATAAGATCATACGGGATGGGCATCTTGGTAGCGCATCATGAATCCTGTAGTTGAGCCCGCCCATACCACATGGGCGGGCTTTCCTCTCGATCCAGAAGATACACATACCATACACACACATTATGCTGCTGTCAGCAGCCGGTGTGTGTATCTTCCTCATATATTATAAGGACGGGGATCAAGCCTCCCGGACGCTCATTTCTTTTTGAAACCGTTGACATGCATCCCCCTTTCCGGCCTACAATACGGGATGCATTGATAAAGGATAGGTTATGAGAAGAAATATTGTTCATCCCGGAGCGGGGCAGCTCAAATATGAAATCCGGGAAATCGTGGCCTTTGCCCGGGAACTGAACCGGTGGAATATTCCCATAATCTGGGAAAATATCGGCGATCCGGTAAAGAAGGGCGAAATCGTGGCGGATTGGATCAAGGCCATCGTCATGAAAAAGGCCGGGGAAGACCTTTCGTATGCCTATACGGAGACCGAAGGGGCCCGGGAAAGCCGGGAATTCCTGGCGGATCGGGTAAATAAACGGAAGAAACTGCTTCCCGGCGCACCGGGGGGATCGGCCCTTTCCCTGCCCGATCCGGTGGCTATCGGAGCGGAGGATATCCTCTTTTTTAACGGCCTGGGGGACGCGGTGGCCAAGGTTTTCGGCTTCCTCCGGCGGGAGGCCCGGGTTCTGGGTCCTTCCCCGGCTTATTCCACCCTTTCCTCCGCGGAAGCGGCCCATTCGGGGTATGAGCATCTTACCTACCGGCTGGACCCCCAGAAGAACTGGATGCCCGATATTGAGGACGTGGAGTTGAAGGTGCGGTACAACGATTCCATCGCGGGACTCCTCCTCATCAACCCCGATAATCCCACCGGCGCGGTATATCCCGTGGAGGTACTCCTGGAATTTGTCCGCATCGCCCGTACCTACGGCCTCTTTATCGCCTGCGATGAGACCTACGCCAATATCATCTACGGGGGGGCGCAGACCGCGGCCCTCTCCCAGGTAATCGGGGATGTCCCCGGTTTCGGCCTCCGATCCCTCTCCAAGGAGATTCCCTGGCCGGGGGCCCGTTGCGGCTGGGTGGAGGTCTATAACCGGAAGGCGGATCACCGTTTTGATCTGTATATCCGCAGCCTGGTGGATGCCAAGCGGCTGGAGGTCTGTTCCACCAGCCTCCCCCAGCTCTGCATTCCCCCAATCCTGGGCGATCCCCGTTACGAGGACCACCTCCGCCGCCGGGCGGCGCTCTTTGAGGGCCGGGCGGAAGAGGCTTACCAGGCCTTTACCGGCATTGAGGGGATCAGCATGGTCAAGCCCCGGGGGGCCCTCTATGCCACGGCGGTTTTCAGCGGTGAATCCTGGGAGGATGAGGCAAAGAGCCGCGCCCGGTCCCTGCCCGTCTCGGACCCCTCCCTGAGGGACTTCATCAGCGCCAAAACCGCCGAGGTCGCCCCGGACAAGCAGTTTGTGTACTGGCTTTTGGCCTCCACGGGGGTCTGCGTGGTTCCCCTTTCGGGGTTTGCCACGGATCTGCCGGGTTTCCGCTTTACCCTGCTGGAGCATGACGACGAAAAGCGGCGGCGGATCTACAAGACCATCGCGGAGGCGGCGGGGGCTTACCTCTGCTCAGCCTGACCGGCGGATGATCCCATGATCATCAGCGTGTCCCGCCGCGGTGATATTCCCCGGTTTCATTTTGACTGGTTCATGGAACGGCTGGGGGAGGGGTTTACCGAAACGGTAAACCCCTTTAACGCCGCCCAGGTCCGGCGCGTGTCCCTGCTTCCGGAGGATGCGGAGGTCCTGGTCTTCTGGACCAGGGACCCCGGGGTCATCGCGCGCCGGGCCGAAGAACTGGGGGGGCGCCGCTACTACGTGATGACCACCCTTACGGGCTACGGCCCCCTGCTGGAGCCGAATATGCCTCCCCCGGAGGCGGTCATTGCCGCCATCCGGGACCTCGCCGGGATGCTGGGGCCCGAGCGGCTTATCTGGCGCTACGATCCCCTGTTCCTCAGCGACGAGACGGACCGGGCTTTCCACCTCCGGAATTTCAGGGCCCTTTCCCGGGCCCTGCGGGGGGCGGTGAGCCGGGTCATCACCAGTGTCTACGATGAATACGGCGGCTCCCGGCGGCGCATCGCCGCCCTGGAACGGGCCGGCGCCCTCCGGCCCCGGCCCCACTACACGGCGGAGGGGGCCTGGGTCAGCGAAGTGCGCCTCCTGGCGGCGGATCTGGCGGGTCTCGCCGCCGAGGCGGGGATGGAACTGCGGACCTGCGCCGAAGGGGAGGAGGCGGCGGAACTGGGGATAGCCGCCGGCGCCTGCATTGACGGGGAACTTATCCGGCGGCTCTGGGGCATCGAAGCCGGCTGCAAGGACCGGAACCAGCGCCCCCGCTGCCGCTGCGCCCCCAGCGTGGATATAGGCCGCTACGGCTCCTGTCCCGCCGGCTGCGTCTACTGTTACGCCCGGCGTTAAACCGCTCGGTCGCCGTTTACCCTTTACGAAATCTCAGGATGTGACGAAAATAAGGAGAGGCCCCATGTGCAAAACCAAGCGCAGCGCATCGTAAAGCGAAGCATCAAAGGTATTACCCTCCTCTTCGTCCTTCTGGGCCTGGGATCGGTCCTGATAAACCTGGGGATGATCAAGAACACTGAAAAATACATTTATACCACTATCGAGGATATTCCCGGCAAGACCACGGTCCTCGTCCTGGGTTCCCAGACCCGGGGGACCCGGCTTTCCCGGGTGCTGGAAGACCGGGTGATCGGGGGAATCGCGTTGATAGCCCGCGGGACCGGCCGCAAACTCCTCCTGTCCGGGGATCACGGCGACCGGTATTACGATGAGGTAAACGCCATGCGGCTCTACGTGTTGGACAACGCCGCGGGGATCGCCGAAGAGGACATCTTTATGGACCATGCGGGATTCAACACCTACGACTCCATGTACCGGGCCCGGGATGTCTTTGAGGTGAAGGATCTGGTCATCGTTACCCAGCGTTTCCACGTAAACCGGGCGGTGTATATCGCCCGGGGCCTTGGCCTGGATGCGGTGGCCTACGCCCAAAGCCAGGAAAAATTCGCCTTCCCCATGAGGCTCCGCTGGGAAATCCGGGAATACCTGGCCCGGGTCAAGGCCTTTGTCTTCGTCCTGCTCAAACCCCCTCCCCGGTATCTGGGGGATCGGATCCCCATCACCGGGGACGGCAGAAAAACCTGGATATAGCCGGCACACGCCGGGGGATACCCAGCGGGCTGGTCCTCCCGGCACGGGCCGGCATGGGCCGGCCTAAGAGAGATCAGCCGGGGGGTCCTGTCAGGTCAATTCCCCGGTCGCCCCCTGTTCGCGACGTTGCTCTTGATGCCTACGGCATAACTGGTTCCTCTGCTCAAAAGGGGTCGCCCGGGGTATTTCCCTGACACCCCCCTTCGCGATTCTGTCCTGTGCCGGCCCCTGCCGGCCCGTGCCAGGCGTTTCCGGCGGGAGTATCCGCCGACCCTGCCTTTACGGCGTTGAGGCGGGTCCGGCTGCGGGGAGCGGCTGCCTTGACCGGTTGTGGCGAAGGCGGTACGGAGGCAAGAAGCCGGGGACGGGGGGCGACTGCCTTTTCCGGCGTTGAGGCGGGTCCCGCAACCGGGGATGGATGCTGTGGCCGGCTGTCGGGAGGGCTGGACGGCTGCAAGAAGCCGATACGGGGGGCCGGGCCGGGTGCGGGAAAAAGGGCGGCGGCCGG
>JAITRV010000045.1 GCA_031288215.1 Spirochaetaceae bacterium
CTTTTTTAATTTTTCCAGCCTTACCAGCGCCTCTGCCATCAGGATACCTGCCTCCAGCAGCGGACCTTGTGGCCGCTTTCGATTTCCGGCAGGGGAGGAACCGCCAGGGGAGGCACTTCCCCCCCGCACCGCTCCATGGCATAGACGCAACGGGGCGCGAAGGGGCAGCCGGGGGGCATGTTTCCCGGCACCGGCACCACCCCGGGGATGCTGTAAAGGTTTTCACGGTTGCTGTTTCTCCGCCCCATCCGGGAGCGCATAAGTCCGTCGGTATAGGGGTGGAGGGGCCTTCTGAAAAGGGCCTCCACGGAACATTCTTCCACCACATAGCCTGCGTAGATTACCGCGGTCCTGTCGGCGATTTCGGCGATCACCCCCAGGTCGTGGGTAACAAAGATAAACGAAGACCGGGTCCGGCCCCGGATCTCGTTAAAAAGGTCCAGAATTTGAGCCTGGGTGGTAACATCCAGGGCGGTGGTGGGCTCATCGGCAATGATAAGCTCCGGTTCACAGGCCAGGGCCATGGCGATCATCACCCGCTGGCGCATACCCCCGGAAAGCTTAAAGGGATAGTAATCGTAGATCTTCTCCGCCTCCGGGATCTTCACCGCCTGCAGGAGGGAGACGCACTTGTCCCGGTTGGCCTTGCCCTTAAGGCCCTCGTGCTGGTAGAGAATATCCTTCATCTGCTCCCCGATGGAGAGCAGGGGATTCAGGGAGGTCATGGGCTCCTGGAAGATCGTGGTGATCCGCCTGCCCCGGAGGGCCTCCATCTCCCGGCGGGGGAGGGTGGTAAGCTCCCGGCCCTGGAAGCGGATCTTCCCGGTACTAATCCGCCCCCCATCGGGGAGGAGGCCTATCAAAGCCAGAATTGTCATGGTTTTACCGCAGCCCGATTCCCCCACCAGACCCAGGACCTGGCCCTTTTCCACGGACAAATCGATGTGCCGCAGGATAGGAAGGACCTGGCTGTTCTTCCCCCTGTTCCGGAGGATATCTACCGAAAGATCCTCAATCTCTACCAGGGCCTTCATGCGCTGCCCCGCCCGGTGGAATGGAAGATCTCGGAAATCCCCTCCCCGATAAAGTTGATGGACATGACCGTAAGAAACACCATGAGTCCCGGGGGAATCCACATCCAGGAACATCGCTGGAGGATACTGAGTTTCTGGGCCGCCGAAAGCATGGTTCCCCAGCTTGGCTGGGGTTGGGCGATTCCCAGGCCCAGGAAGCTTAAGGACGCCTCTATCATCACCGCATAGGCGATGTTGAGGGTACCGTACACGATGATGGGCCCCACGGAGTTGGGGAGCAGGTGGCGGAAAATAATCTCCCCCTGAGTCAGCCCCAAAGCCCGGGCGGCGTCAATAAATTCGGTGTTTTTAAGGCCCAGGATGCTCCCCCGGACCACCCGGGCCATGGCGGGCCAGCCCAAAAGACCGATGATCAGAATCACATTCCGGAAGCTGGGGCCCGTCAGGGCCGCAACCGAAAGGGAGATCACGAAGAAAGGGAAGCACATCACCACATCGGTAAGCCGCATAATGACGCTGTCGTAGATCCCCCCGTAAAAGCCCGCCACCGAGCCCAGGACAACGCCGATGACCACCTGGATCAGCATGGCGATGATCCCCACGCTGAGGGACACCCGGCCCCCGTAGGCCAGGCGGACAAAAATATCCCGCCCCAGGTCATCGGTGCCCAGGATATGGCCGTTTCCCGGGGGGGCCTGAATTTCGGCGATGTTGACCTCGTCCCGGCCAAAGGGGGAAAAGAACGGCCCGATAAGGGAAAAAATCGCCAGGATAAAGAGGATGATCCCCCCCACGGTAACCAGCCGGTGGGCGGACATCAGCCCAAGGAGCGCCCGGCCGGGGGACAGTTTTCTCAGCCAGTCCTTCATATTTGGTCCCCCCCCTCCGGGGCCCGTTCTTCCAGCGTGATCCGCGGATCGATGGCGGCGTAGCAAAGATCCGCCAGGAAGTTGGACGCCAGGGTGATCATGGCCATGACCAGGAGGATCCCCATGATCAGGGGGTAATCCCGGTGCTGGACCGCTTCATAACTGAGCCGGCCAATGCCGGGCCAGACAAAGACCGTCTCGATCAGCAGGGCCCCGGAGAGGAGTTCCCGAATCTGGAGACTTAAGACGGTTACAATGGGAATCATCACGTTTTTAAGGACATGCTTTAGCATGATCACCCGCTCGTTAAGACCGTGGGCCCGGGCTACCCGGATGTACTCGGTATTGAGCACATCGATCACGCTGGAACGGGTATAACGGAGCATCATCACCGTGTTTCCCAGACCCAGGATAATCGTAGGCAGGATCATGTGACGGCCGATGTCCAGGGCCCGGGCAAAACCCTTATGGTTTGCCACCACATCCACCATCCCCGAAATGGGAAGAATCCGGAGATCGGCCCCAAAGAGCCGAATCAAAAGCATGGCGAAAAAGAAAGACGGAATCGACAGGATGATAAAGGTCAGCACCAGAATGGTGTTGTCCGAAAAACCCCGGCGGCGCCGGGCGGTAAAAAAGCCCGCCCCAATCCCCGCCAGGGTACTCACCGCGACGGCTGAAACGGAGAGGAGTATGGTATTCCCCATCCGGGAGGTGATGATGCCCATCACCTTTTCCCGGTAAAAGATGGAATACCCGAAGTCTCCCCGGACCACCCGGCCCAGCCACTTAAGGTACTTTACCGGCAGGGGGTCGTAGTAACCCACCCGCCGGAGCATCGCTTCCACCTGTTCGGTGGGAATTTCCGGGGGAAACATGCTCAGGTAAGGGTTCCCGGGAATCAGGTTCACCAGAGTGAACACGATCACCGAGACCCCAAACATGATGATCAGCGCCTGAAACAGCCGCCGCCCGATGTACCTTCCCACCGCCGGAGGTCCTTACTTAAAGTACCAGGTATGCACATTGGGGAACCACTCGACGCTGATGGGGGCATAGCCCACCAGCCTGGGGTTCACCGCGTAGCCCTGGGATTTGATGTAAATAACCGGCAGGGGCAGTTGATCGTTCTGGAACCGGGCCCAGGCGCCCCAGTTGGCTATCGCCTCCGCATCGGTCCCGGAATCCAGGGCCTTGTTGAAAAGGTCCCGTTCCTGGGCGTTTTCGTAGCGGCTCAGCCACATAAGGCCGCCGCCGCTCCCCGGGTTGGGCCGGTAAGAAGCCCCCATAAAGGCCAGTTCGAAGGGATCGGTGCCGCTCCGCAGGACGCTCAGTACCGTGTTGAAGTCGGAACCGATGATCTCCAGGTCAATCCCGGCCTTTTTGAGCTGGGCCTGAACCAGAACCGCCAGCTCCGTATCGTCCACATTGTCGTAACGGAGGCTCAGCTTCAGGGGCTGGCCCCCCTTGTCCAGAACGCCGTCCCCATTGGAATCGGTCCAGCCCGCCTGGGCGAAAAGAGCCTTGGCGGCATCCACGCTATACGGATACTTGTTGAGGTCCTTGGGGTATACCGGCTGGGAGGGCTGCATGGGGGCCCCGGCGGTAACCGCATGACCCGGTTCTATGGCGGCGATACAAGCGTCCCGGTCGATGGCCGTGTAGATCGCCTTCCGGATGGTCACGTCCGACAGCAGGGGGTGGGTGGAGTTGTACACCAGGTAATAGGCCATGATCTGGGGAATCTCGGCGAAGGCGATCCCCGCGTCGGTATAGGGTTTCAGGTCGTTGGGTTTCCAGGAGGCGACCCGGGCGATGTCCAGCTCTCCGTTGAGGATCTCCACCTGCCTGGTATCCGGGTTGGATACCTTAAGGACGAAGTTCTTGATCTTGGGAGCCCCCTTGAAGTAGTCCTCGTTGGCTACCAGGCGGACATACTGGTCGGGCACAAACTCGGTGAGCTTGTAGGGGCCGGTTCCCACGGGGTGCCGCAGCAGATCCACCGCGTCGAGCCAGCCTTCCACGGGAACTTTTTCCCAGATATGTTTGGCAAATACCCCCTGATTGACAAACTCCACCAGGGCGTCCCGGTAGGGCCCCTGGAAGGTAAAAGAAACCGTGTAGGGGTCGATTACCTTAACCCCCTCCACATGGGCGGTCTTGCCGGTATTGTAGTCCTGGAAGCCCAAAAGCTTCGTGGAGAACTCGGAGTTCCCCCGGACAAACTTGCCATGGGCCAGAGTTTCGTAGGTAAAGGCCACATCCTCCGCGGTGAAGGGCCGGCCGTCGGTCCACTTAACCCCCTGCCGCAGCTTAAAGGTGAGGGTTTTGGCGTCCGGCGTAAAGGTATAGCTCTCCGCCAGGTCCGGCACGTAATTCATCGAGGCGTCCAAATTCACCAGCCGGCTGAAGACCAGGAGTACCACCTCCCTGTCAAAGTTGGAGGTCTCCACCGTGGGGTGGAATTCCCCCCGGGGGGCCAGGTTCTGGCCGTAGACCAGAGTGTCCTTGACCGCGGTGGACGCCCTTCTGCCGCCCGCCGCAAGGCCCATAGTCAGGGCGGCCAACATGACAACAGTCAACAGAAAAATCTTCTTCATTCGTTAATCTCCTTTGGTTTTAGTTTATCAACCGGTTCCGCCTGTCACCCTCCCCGGGGAGACAGGCATGGGTCCGGGTATCCGCCGGGACTGCCTCCTGCCCGCCCCGAAAACCGCGGGGACGACAGGGGCGACGATCAATGTCTTTTGCATTAAACCTCCGTATAGCATGAGTAGCTTAGTAAACTGAGAGATTTAATATTATTCTTTGATCGGTTCTTGATCAAGATATTGATCAAGACAAAAACCGGTCAAGACAAGAACCGGTCAAGACAAGAACCGGTCAAGAACCGTCCCGCGCCGGAGCTTACAGGGTCTTTGCCTTTTCCCGGACCCACTCGAAGTGCTCAAAGGGAGTATCGTCGGGGACGGTACAATCGGCCCCCAGGATGAGTCCCCGCTTACCCGTTTCCGCGATTATCTTTTCGGTGCAGTCCTCGATTTCTTTCCTGGGACCCCGGTAGATGGGATCCTCGGCGGTATTGGCGAAGCCGCCGATCACCGCCGCCCCGCCAAAGAGTTTTTTCCCCTCCGCCAGGCTGAGGCCCTCCACGTTGACCGCCCAGTTATAGGCCTTGGCCTTATACCCGGTCCAGGCCGCAAGGTGGTTCCTGCAGCCCCTGGAACCGCAGATATGGAGAATATTGGTTTCGCTCGCCCCGTTGGCGGCGTCCAGGACGATCTTATCCGCGGGGCTAAAGTACCGGCGGTACTCCTCATCGCTGATCCGGTTAATGTCGGGATTCTGGGCGCTCAGGTAGATGCCGTCCGCCCCGCCCTGCTTAATTACGCTTTGGGCCTGGACCGCGATACCCTCCGCCATTCTAAGCAGGGTATCCGCCAGCGCCTGGGGGTCCGCCCGGAAAAAGCCGATCAGGGCCTCCAGGCCGGTAAGCCGCCTGAGCGTCGTGGCGGGGTTGAAAATATTGTAAAAGTACATCGTGTCTTTCTGCAAGGCGGTAATCTTTTTAACCTGGGCGATCTGGGCCTGTATCCAGGGGTGTTCCGCCGAAACGGGCTGGAATTTAACCAGGTCCCCCGCCGTTTCCGCCCCCAGGTCCAGCTTTACCGTCTGGCCCTTTTGGGGGTAGCCGAAGAAGCCGTCGCTCATGATCTTCACAAAATCGGGGTGGAACCCCTCAAAGTACCGCTTATGCCCCCTGAGGCTCTGCTCCGCCAGCTCCGGCCTTTCCAGGCCCTTGGTCTTTTCCGCTTCGGTAACAAAATGGAACCAGAAGCTCACCGGCGGCCGTTCAACTTCCTGGTTATTCAATGCCCTTAACAACAGCTCTCTATTGGTCATAAAAGCCTCCTCCTGTGGATGCCCTTAGCATAAAAAAGTTTGCCGGGTTTGCGCAAGCAAGCAAAATTTCTTACGAGGCGTCATGATAAGGGGGGAAGCCTCCCCCCTCGCTCCAGCCTCCTCGGGTTCCGCCCTGCGGTGGCTTCCGCTACCCCCCTCTAAGGGGGGCCAAGCCCGGGCAACCGCAGGTTGTATATTAGATGATGCGGCATGGCCTAGCGCCACTAAATGTCCCCAATGTTAAACTATTGCGGCCCAGCTTTAGCCGGGCCGGTGCGCGCGCCCCCGGACCCCCGCTTCAAACCCGTGCCCAGGAGGTGACTGACATTGCGCCACGAAAGCTCGTGAAAGGAGGAGTGCGACACGAGGTCGCTTGAAATAGCTGACTAAGATAGGACAAAGGAGGTGAGAGCATTAAGAACTATCTTTCGGTCTACCCCTTCCATGTGGGG
>JAITRV010000320.1 GCA_031288215.1 Spirochaetaceae bacterium
CCCGGGGCCGCTGCCCCTGCGTGCCGTGCCGGCTCACTCACCGCCCATGCCGGCCCGTGCCGGGATTATCCCCCGGCTTTGTACTGCCAGGATTATTTGAGTTTTTTTAGTTTGCTGAGGAAAAGGAGGCTGTTGGCGTTTCCTATGGCCCGGAGCCGTTCAAAGTCCTCTTTGGTTTCCGTGTCCGAGCCGGAGAGGACCAGATCGTTTCCCCGGCGGCGGTACCAGAGGTAGTGCTTGCTCCGGATTTGCTGCCGGAAACGGTTGGCGGCTTCCATCTGCTGTTCCAGAAAATGGGCCAGGGTCACGTGGTTGTCAGCCCCGGCAAGCCAGTAGATGTTTTCGTTGGTGATAAAGAGGACCACCCGGGTAAAGCCCTCGGCGATACAGGCGTCGTTACGGAAACCCTCAAAGACCAGGTTCTGTTTCCCCAGACTCAGATCGTAACCCTCCAGCCGCAGGTACTTCCGCAGTTCCGTGATCTCCTCTCGGATCCGGACTATTTCGGGAGAATTCTTCGGTGTCCGCTGAAGCTGGGCCCGCCAATCCCGCAGTTGACTTTCATACTGGTGGAATTCCTTGGTCCTGCTTAAAAAGGCGCTGGTCTCCGAGAGGAGCCGCCATATATCGGTAAAACGGTCTTGAAAAAGATGCCCTAAAGACGACGGTTTTGCCTTACCCATGAAAATCCTTTTTATATCAAATGAATCCGCCAAGAATCGTTTATGCGGGGAAGCCGGGTTCCCTTCCTTCAAAGTATAGAGTAAAATTAAGATACACATGAGAATGCTGATCCTTTCCGACATTCATGGGAACCTCGCGGCCTTCAGGGCGGTGCTGAACCAGAACCAGGGGGATCTCATCTTCTGCCTGGGAGATCTGGTGGGCTACGGCCCGGACCCCAACGAATGTGTCGAACTCGCCGCGGAGCGCTGCGCCGTGGTTCTCGGGGGGAACCACGATTTGGCCGCCGCGGGAGTCATTGACGACCAGGATTTTGCCTCTCATTCAAAACGGTCCCTCCTCTGGACCTGCTCGGTCCTGACGCCGGCCGTCAGGGACTACCTTTCCCTGCTGAAGCCCCAGTTCGTTTTCCCGGAGGACGCGGCCGGCCCCATCCTCCTCTCCCACGGCGGCCCCGAGGACCCCGTTTGGAGCTACATTTTTTCCCGGGAGGATGCGGAGACGGCCTTTAACAGCGGGGATTTTTCCCGCTGTTTCTTAGGCCACACCCACATCTCCTCGGCCTTTATCTCCGAGCCGGGACCCCGCCGTGCCCGCCGTGCCTGCCGGACCTTCTACGGAAACCCGGACACGTCCGTCGAAACCGCGGACCGGAGCCGGCGGCTGCTCCTCAATCCGGGCAGCGTGGGCTTTCCCCGGAACGCCGCCGAGGCCCCCTCCCGGAAACGGCTGGACCGGGCGATAAGCCGGTACGCGATCTACGATTCAGAGACGGGGGTCTGGCATTTCAAGGCCCTGGAATACGATATGCGGGACACGATGAAACGGATGATCGCCGCGGGTCTCTGGTAAGGCCCGCCGGATCCCACCGATCCCCGCCGGCTCCTTTACCGGTTCCTGACGGCCTCCGCTAATTTCCGGCCCGCCGCTTCCAGGGCGACCAGGTCCTCGGGACCCGGGGCGCCGGCCCATTCCAGGGAGTCCACGCTGGTCCAGGAAAGGCCCTCGATGGCGGCCTGGTACTCCTTCTTGGCGCCCCCGACCCAGCCCCAGGAGCCGATCCGCAGGACGGTTTTGCCGGTGATGTGTTTCCGCCGGAAAATGTCGATGACATACGCCATGGGGGGGAACACGGCGTATTCGTAGGTGGGCATGGCCAGGACCAGGCCGCCGCTCTTATAGGCGTCCGCCAGAACCCAGGAGATATTCTCGTCGGGAACCCGGTGGATGCTGTAGGGGACGCCCGCCGCCTCGATGCCCCGGACCACCGCGTCCACCCCCAGTTTGGTATTGCCGTACATGGAGCCCCAGATCACGGCGATCTCCTTTTCCCCGGGGCCCTTGGCGTAGGAGGCATAGCGCCGGTACCGGTCCAGGATGGTTTGGGGGTTTTTCCGCCAGACCATGCCGTGGCTGGGGGCGACCACCTTGATGGGGAGATCCGCCAGTTTCTGCATCCCCCGTTCCACGAAGGTCGAGAAGGATGCCACGATATTGGCGTAGTACCGGAGGGTTTCCTTTTCAAAGAAATCATGCTCCTCCGGGGTAAATTCGTCGTCGAAAATCCGGTTCCCCAAGGCGCCGAAGGACCCGAAGGCGTCGCAGGAGAAGAGGGTCCCCGAAAGGGGCTCCCAGGTGACCATGGTTTCGGGCCAATGGATGTTGGGGACCTCAAAGAAGGTGAGGATTTTCCCTCCCCCCAGGTCCAGGGTATCCCCGTTTTTGACCGTCCGCAGGCTGTCCTCTATTTTATAGAAGGATTTTACCAGGTTGATACCCTTGGCGGTGGCGATTATCTCGGCCCGGGGATTTCTCTCCCGGAATTCCCGCAGCCACCCGGAATGATCCGGCTCAAGATGGTTGAGGATGAGGTAATCTACCAAGGAAAAATCCAAACCCTCCGACGCGAGGCCCCCGCCAATCTGTCCCGCTGCGTCGGACCAGTCCCGAAAGAGGTCGATCAGGGCGATTTTCTCCCCCCGAACCGCATAAGCATTAAGAGAAACCCCCTGGGGAATCGGCCAGATTCCCTCAAATAAATCGGTGGTCTCAATATCCGCATGAACACAATGGATAAAATCTGAAATACGATCAGTTCTCATACAATACCAAACCCGCTCTAGAAAAAACCCGCCTCTGCCGGCATCCTAAAAAAAATTCTGAGAATCAACGAATAAAGCACCCACTCAATCCGGTTTAACTACCGTTTCAAAACAGAAACCACCCTTTCCAACACCTTTTTTCGGTCCAGAGGCTTGACGATATAGCTTTTTGCCCCCATGAGGAGGGATTTTTTAACTACATCCTCCTTTCCCAAGGCGCTCACCATGATGACCGTGGCCTGTTTATCAAATTCCAGGATCTTTTCCAGGGCGGAAACCCCGTCCATTACCGGCATCGT
>JAITRV010000061.1 GCA_031288215.1 Spirochaetaceae bacterium
CCGGTATGAGCATCCGTGAAAACACCCTGTCCCGGGAGCAGGCCTGGGACCTGTTAACGGCCTACAATAAGGACCCCTTCCACCTCCAGCACGCCCTGACCGTGGAGGCGGTGATGCGGTGGTATGCCCGGGAACTGGGCTTTGCCGATGAGGAGGACTTCTGGGCCGTCGTGGGGCTCCTCCACGACCTCGATTTTGAGCAGTATCCCCGGGAGCACTGTATCAAGGCGCCGGAACTGCTGCGGGCCGCCGGCGCGGGGGAAGCGCTTATCCACGGGGTATGCAGCCACGGCTATGAACTGACCGTGGATGTCAAGCCGGAACACCTGATGGAGCAGGTCCTCTATGCCTCGGACGAACTGACGGGCCTCATCTGGGCGGCGGCCATCATCCGGCCCTCCAAGAGCGTTCAGGACATGGAGGTGAAATCGGTGAAGAAGAAGTACAAGACCGCCGCCTTTGCCGCGGGCTGTTCCCGGGAGGTGATTGAGAAGGGGGCGGCCATGCTGGGCTGGGAACCGGACACCCTCATCGAGCGGACCCTCCTGGCCATGCGGTCCTGCGAGGCGGAGATCAACGCCTTCATGGCGGAGCACTATCCCCGGTAGCCGGTGCGGGTGAAGGCGGGCGGCATGGGGAAGAAGGCGCTTATCGCCATGAGCGGCGGGGTGGACAGCTCCGTCGCCGCCTGGCTCATGAAAGAGCGGGGCTATGACTGCATCGGGATCACGGCGAAGCTCTTTTCCAATGCCGATCTGGGCCTGGAGCGGGACTCTTCCTGCTGTTCCCTGGATGACATCAACGACGCCCGGAATGTGGCCTACCGTATGGGGATGCCCCACTATGTCCTCAATTTTTCCGATGAATTCAGGGATCAGGTCATCCGCCGCTTCGTCGAAACCTACGAGGCCGGGGGAACCCCGAATCCCTGCATTGACTGTAACCGATCCATCAAATTTGAGGGGCTTTTGCGGCGGGCAAAGCAGTTGGACTTTGAAATCCTGGCGACCGGCCACTATGCCCGGATTGAGACGGAGGGCGGCCGCTACCTCTTGAAGAAAGCCCGGGATGCCAGGAAAGATCAGAGTTACGTCCTCTACTGCATGACCCAGGAGCAGCTTGCCCATACGGTGTTCCCCCTGGGGGACAAGACCAAGGGGGAGGTCCGGGAAATCGCCCGGGAACAGGGCTTTGTCAACGCGAAAAAGCGCGACAGCCAGGACATCTGCTTCGTCCCCGACGGGGATTACGCCGCCTTTATCGAGGCCTACCGGGGACGGCCGGCGGAGGCGGGGGACATCCTGGACGGGGAAGGCCGCGTCCTGGGCCGGCACCGGGGGCTTATCCGGTACACCATCGGGCAGCGCCGGGGCCTGGGGCTCTCCTCCGGCCGGCCCCTGTACGTGGCCGCCAAGGAAACGGCGGCCAACACCCTGACGGTGGACACCGGGGAGCGCCTCTACGCCCGGTCCCTCATCGCCGGGGACTGCAACTTCATCGCCGCCCCCGCCCCGGACGGCCGGCTGCGCGTCCGGGTCAAGACCCGCTATCTCCAGGCCGAAGCGGCCGCCCGGGCGGAAGTCATCGGCCCCGGTGAGATCCGCGTCGACTTTGACGAACCCCAGCGGGCCGTCACCCCGGGCCAGGCCGCGGTGCTCTACGACGGGGACTACGTGATCGGCGGGGGCACCATCCTCCGGGTCCTGGGCTGAAGGCCGCTGTCCCCCGGGCACATACAAAGGGCTGCCCGGACGTATGCGCCCGGCAGCCCCTTCACCCCTGTCCCCTGTTTTAGCGACAATTGGACTTGAACCAATGACCGAACGGATATGAGCCGTTTGCTCTACCAACTGAGCTATGTCGCCGTCATGAGGATCAACCTAGCAGAATTCGGCGTCTGTGTCAATGCCTTGGCCGCCTTTTTTGAGCGGGTCCTAAATCAGGTTGTACGTTTTTGCCACCTGGCTTAACGCGCCGTTCCAGTAGTTCTTGAACAGGAAGGAACGCCGGACCTCCACGTCATCGATGCGGACCGCCCGCCGTTGGAGCCGTTTAAAGGCGATGCTTATGGCGGTATTCATATCGACCTTCTCGCTGTTGAGGTCCTTTAAGATAAGGTAATGGGCGTAGGAGTAGAAGGCGTTGTGGGGATCAAGCTCGGCGAAGGGGTCATTCCGGAGGATATCCTGGATGATCCGGAGGGCTTCGGTCCCGTTCCCGCCCTGATCAGGGGGCAGCCGGGAGAGGGCAAGGGCCCGGAACACGGAGACCAGCCGGAAAAAGAAGTGGCCTTGGGGGATGACCAGGAATTCGCATTGGGCATAGGCGCACCGCCAATCGGGCTGCTCGATAAACAGGAAATCCTTCTCCTGAAGGGACTTCAGTATCTGATCCGAATACCGTATCACCCGGCCATAGTCCCCGCTCAAAAAGGACGCCTCAATCTCAAAAAGCAGGGCTTCCCGGGTCAGGAATTCGTCGGTTTTGTGGAAGGGGCTCTGTAAAAAGAAATGCACCCGTTTGATCCAGGCGCTCAGGGACTGATCCGCCTCGGCTTTTTTATACCCCGAAAGGTTGTGCTGAAGGGATTCAAATATCTTCAGGGCATCCTCATACCGGCCCATCTCGAAGCGGAACCTCCCCAGAAAGAACCGGGCCCGTTCCGCCCATTCGATCCTTCCGGCGCTTAAAGCCGCTTCCACCGCCTGGAGGATGAGTTTTTCAGCCCGGGAGAGGTTCCCGGAGAGGTAGTGAATGGCCGCCCCATAGAAGGCGGTGAGTCCCAGTTCCGCCAGGTTCTGGTTTCTTTCCGCCAGTTCCATGGCAAAGGATGAATATTCCGCCGCGTCGTTGATATTTTGATTGGAAAGGTTGACCAGGGAGAATATGCGGTAGGCCTGGGCTAAATCCGATCCGAAGGGGTTCCCCTGGCTGATTATCATGGCTTCCTTTGCCGTATTCATCGCGGCGGCACTATTCCGTTCCGAAAGAAAATAGACCGCCTTATTGGCGAGGCTCTTGGCCTCATAGGCGGGGATCGCCGTATCCCGGGAGGTTTTTAAAAAGGCCTCTTTTATGTCCTTCTCTCCCCCGTGGATAAGGGCCTTTGAGGTCTTGTAGATGTACCGCAGCACCGGCGCCCGGTTGGTCCCCACGATAAGGCCAAAGGCGGCCCCCTCCAGGGCTTTTTCAATGGCCCCCAGGGTCCCCTGGGCAATGTCCCCCTGGATGGCTTCCATGATAAGCTCGTCGGACTTTTCCCAGCCCAGTTCCGAAAGGGCCTTGAGGACCATGAAACAGGGCCGGATCTTCCCCTGCCGAATACGGTCCAGGATCCGGTTTCTTACCATTGACCAGATATATTCCTTCTGTTTTCCCAGGAGTTTTTCCGCCTTTTCCATAAAATTGCCGATCCGGGGCCGGGGGTCCTCGATAAAGTCGATAATTCCCCAGGAGGAGAGCAGGGAGAAGGCCCGCAGGATTATGGCCGGATTCTTTCCCGCCTCCTGAAAGAGTTGTACCGAAAGGGCCCCCGGAAAATACCGGCTGAAAAGCCCCGCGGTATAGGCCACCTCCAGGAGATCCATCGGAACATCCGAAATCCGGAACAGGCTCTCCTTTTCCGCGGAAAGGTAGAGGGTCCGGGAAAAAACGGCGTCCCAGACGGCCACCGGAGCGGCTCCCGCGGCATCCGTCGACCAGGTCCCGTAGAAGATCGTCGATTTTTTGTTGGAAAGGCGGCGGTAAACCTCCAGGATTATCCCTCCGGCGGCGGTATTCGCGTCCTGGAGGTTTTCTAAAATGATCAGGGGGTTTTTCCCCCGGGAAATAAGGGCCCGTATATAGGCGTCCAGTAAGAGCTGCAGAAAACGGCGCGCCTGCCGAGTCAGATATATCGGATATTCATCCCTCAAACGATCCCGGGAGAGCAGGGCTCCCAGGGCGTCCAACTGCTCAAGGGCCACGGGGGGGTCGCCCCCGGCGATGAGGGCGCGGATGCCGTCGTTCAGGGCGTCGGCGAAACAGCCCACCCCGGTTCCGCCGGAACCGAAGCGGATCACCAGGGGCGGGAGGCCCTGCAAGAAATCGGCACAGAATCGGAAGAGACCGTCCCGTTTTCCTATATAAGGGGGACCCGTCAGCAGGATGTTCCGGTAGGCGTCCGCCCTGAGGCTCTTTTCGATATCCTGCCGGAGGGGAGCGGCCCCGGCGGCCCGGGAATCCGAAAAAGCCTTGAAGCAGTCGAGTTGGGCATAGCCGCCGAGCGGGAAGCCTTCGGCCCGCTGAAGGGGCGGTTCAAAGACCGCATAGGGGCTGAGGGCCTCCTGAACAAGGGGGGAACACCAAATTCCCGTGCCGGTCGAGTCCGCCGGGACCGAACGGATAAGGATCTGCCCGTCATCTTCCGTATTGCACCCCACGATGCAGGTATGGCCGTAGAGTTCCGGAGCAAGATCTTCCGTCACCTTGCGGACGGTCTCCAGGACGTTCAGAATATCAAGCCAGAATCCCGGCGGCCGTTCCTCAAAGGACGCGCAGAGCCGCCGGTGATCCGGGAAGATTTTACCCCCGGAGATCTTTACCGCCGCCTCCACCGTATTGTCCAGGTATGACAAGAGTCCCGGCCGGATGCGGAGAATCTGGGTTTTGAATTTAAGCGCGAAAATCATTCCTATCACAATACGCATCCTGGTATAGCAGTTTTCTCTCCCTTAGTATATACTATCGCAGAAGATCGGTAAAAAGCAAAGACTATAAGCGATTTTTCCCAAATCTCGTGTTTTGGGAAAATAACCGGATATTTAAAGCGAAAAAACGGGCTGTGGACCGTTTTTTCAGGAGCATCATGCTCACGGAGGCATTATGGGTACGGTTACATTAACGGGCAGATCCCTCCTGACCTGGCTGGATTATACCGAGGAGGAGATTCGATACCTCCTGGAGCTTGCAAAACAACTCAAGGCGGAAAAGCGGCGGGGGGAGGTTTTTCAGCGTTTTACCGGAAAAACTATCGCCCTCCTCTTTGAAAAGCGGTCTACCCGGACCCGCTGCGCCTTTGAGACCGCCTTTGGGGAGGAGGGGGGACACCCGGTTTTTCTTTCCACCCAGGATATTCAACTGGGGGCCAAGGAATCCGTGGAGGATACCGCCCGGGTTCTGGGCCGTATGTTCGACGCCATCCAGTTCCGGGGGTACAAGCAGGCCACCGCGGCGGCCCTGGCGGAGTATTCGGGGGTGCCGGTATACAACGGCCTGACCGACAGCTTTCACCCCACCCAGGCATTGGCGGATGTGATGACCCTGGAGGAGGCTTTCGGCCCCGGCCCGGGGAAAAAGCTCGTCTTTGTGGGGGACGGGCGGAACAACGTGGCCCGGTCCCTGATGGTGATCTGCGCCAAACTGGGGATCAATTTTACGGTGATTGCCCCCCCGTCCCTGCATCCCCACAGCGATCTGATCGACGCCTGCCGGCGTCTGGCCCAGGACAAGGGCTCGGAGATCCGCATCACCTCGGATATCGGGGCCGTCGCCGCCGCCGAGGGGATCTACACCGACGTATGGGTATCCATGGGGGAGGAGGACAAGCGGGAGGAACGGGCCAAGCTCCTCATCCCCTACCAGGTGAACCAGGCTCTCATGGACAGTACCGGCCGCAAAGACACGATCTTCCTCCACTGCCTCCCCGCGGTTAAGGGGGAGGAGGTGACGGCGGAGGTGATCGACGGCCCCCGGAGCCGGGCCTGGGACGAGGCGGAGAACCGGAAGCATACGATCAAGGCGATCATGCTGGCGACCCTGCCGGCATTTGACGCGGCATCTGACGCGGCCTCCCACGCGGCCTCCCGCGCGGGATAAGGGTATGTTCCCCATCATTCCCTGCGCGGCAGGCTGCGGACGGTCGGCGGTTACCGGTTCCACCACCTGCGCCGTCCATGCCGCGGACCGGGCCGGGGAAGCGGAGCGGATTGCGGCCTATATCCGTGACCGGGAAGTTATCAAGGACCTCAACGCCCCGGGGCTGCACTTTGAGAGCGTGGACTTTTCCCACCGCCGCTTTTACGGCTGCAATTTCAAGGCCGCGAGCTTCACCATGTGCCTCTTTACCGGGGACCTGATGCGGATGAGTTTTTTCGATTTCGCGGCCTTTACCAACTGTGATTTTTCAAAGACGGATCTTCAGTTTTTATCCTTTGCGGGATCCTCCCTGCGGGACTGCACCTTTGAGAATTCGGAACTCCTCCATCTCAATTACGGGGGCGCGCTTATTTCGGACTGTACCTTTAACAATTCAAACCTCTACAACAGCCGTTTTATTAACGCCGCCATAGAACTTTCCGATTTTATCGACTGTAATATAAAAAGAGTCTATTTCATCAAATGCAAGCAGGAAGGGGTCTCCTTTCGATCTTCCAATACCGCGGAAGCGATCTTCGAGATGGAGGGTTAGATGAAAGTCTTCTGCCGCTACTGCCCCCAGGGGTTCAGTAACTGTTATATTCTGGGTACCGAATTCGACACGGATTCCGGCGCGGCGGAGATCCGGGAGGCCATCCTCATCGATCCCGGGACGATGGATGAAGCCATCCTCGATTTTATCGAAAAGAACAGCTATCAGGTACGGGGGGTATTCATTACCCACGATCACCGGAACCACGTCCGGGGGCTGCGTACCCTGGAACGGATCTACCATACGGAGGTCTATGCGGTCAACCATTCCATCCGGGAGCAGCGGACCCTCATGGTCCGGGACGGGGATATCCTGCAGGTCGGGCCCTTCCGCCTTGAGGTTATCTCGGTCCCCGGCCATTCCGCGGATTCGGCGATCTTCAAGATCGACCGGCTCCTCTTTACCGGGGACGCCCTGAGCGCCGGGCTGCTGGGGACCACCTCGAGCTTTTACGGGGCCGCGGTGCAGATGGCGGCCCTGCGGGGCAAGATCCTCTCCCTGCCCGGGGATTACGTGGTATTACCCGGCCACGGCCCCCCTTCGACCCTGGAGGCGGAACGGCGCTTTAACCTGGGGATTCAGCTTTTTGAACAGAACAAAAAGCCGAAATCCGCCTTTACCTTTGAATTTCTGGAAGGATCCGGCTGACCCTGCCCGCGGCAAGGCCCCAGCGCCGGTTGACATAGGCCGAAAGGGCCTCCGCTTCCCGGGAGAAGGCCCGGACGAGGTCGGGCCAGGTCCCGGCGGCTTCGTCCCGGGGAGGTAAAACCGTCCGGCGCCAGGAGCTCTCGTAGATCCGCCCCGCCAGGGTTCCCCCAAAATAGAAGCCGGCCTGGGACGCGGCCTGCTGGATGCAGTGGGCCATATATTCGTTTATCACCAGGTAGGAATCCTTGGTATTGTACCCCTGATAGTCGAAGTAGGAGAGGATGAAACGCCGCGCCGGCGCTTCCAGTTCCCTCCAGCGGCGGCGGCAGAATTCCTGAAAATCCTCGTCGATAAAAAAGAGCCCGTGGAATCCCTCGTGGGCCATGAAACGGCTTCGCAGGTAATCCGGCGACTCCCGGGACAGGGAAAGCACCGCCCCCGCGCCGGCTCTGATGGTTCCCCCAAGGGACTGCTCCAGGATGCCCGCCTCCAGGAGGATCTCCCCCAGCTCCTGTTCTTCCGTGGTGAGGGGGAAACGGTCCTTCCGGGCCGTTTCAAAAAAGGCGGCCAGATCCTCCGCCCGGTAATCGTGGGCATTCCAGCCCCGCAGGTCCGCCATCTCCTGGTCCGTCATGAGCCGGCCGGTATAGCCGGTCTTTTCCACAAAAAAGGCGAGGCGCTTGAAGATCCGGTCCTGGACCGCCAGGTCCGCGGTATCGAAGATCAGGATCGAGGGAAAGCGGTCCCAGCGGAACACCTCATAGCGCCGGTCCCGCCACCGCTCCTGGTCGTAATCCAGGATGAGCCCCGGGTCCGCGGGGATTGCCTGGGGGAAGGACCGCTCCGGGGGCCGCACCAGTTGGACCGCCGTAAGGTCCTCCCCCCCGGTGATGATGATGGGGGAAGGGAACGGGGGGAACGCCTCGGCGGGGAGGAAATACCACCCCGGCCCGAAGCCCCCGGGGTATTCGTAGCGGGCCCCTCCGGTTGCCACCGCGGAAGCGCGGGCCGTCCCGCCGCCTCCCTGGAGGAAGAGGTCCCAGCCCCCGGACCCGGCGTATTGGGGCAGGGGGTCGATCCGCACCGGCCCGCCGCGGCCGCTGTCCATATCGGCGGACACGAAGGGGGTGGCCCGCAGGAAAAGCGGCGGGTCCCGCGGCGGGCTCCCCCGTTCCAGGACAAAGCCGTACCACCGGGGGATGATCCTGATGGCGGTCACCTCGAAGGCAAGGCCGTCGTCCCAAGGGGGGACGGCCTCGCCCGCCGGGGCTTCGCAGCTTATGGTGAAGCGATCGAGCCGGGAGGCGGGCAGGGGCGCGCCGTAGGCGATGCCCTGGGGCAGGCTCTCCAGCCCCAGGAAGGAGCCGTCCCAGGGCAATTCCCAGGCCGCCTCCCGGTCGATCCGGAGCACCAGCCGGTACGCGGCCCGCAGGGCGTAAAAGGCCGCGGGGTTTGAACCGGCCGGGATATCCCCGCCCGCGTAGGCCGCGTCCTCCCGGTCCCGGCGGACGATGCGGTAGGCGATCTCCAGGGAGGCATCGAAGGGGAGAAAGAGGGGGTCCTGAAAGGAATATTCCAGCGGGACCGGCTTCCCCAGGGGGATGATCCCCTCCCGGGAAGCCTTGGAATGGGCGTACAGGCGGCCGTCGAAGGCCGCGGCGGTTTCGGTTTCCGGGGGGAAAAAGGGAAAAACCGGCTCCTCCCGGTACTCACAGGCGCCTCCGGTCAGGGAAAGCCAGAGGCACAGGAGGCCGCACAGGAACTTCACCGGCCGCTCCTACAGACCGATGATTCCCCGGGCGATGAGCTGGGCCAGGGAATACTTGCGCTCCTGGGTCGATTCGGCATCGCTGCTCAGGAAGGTCTCCAGTTGGGCGGGGAAGGATTCGGGCAGGCTCGGAAGTTTAAGGACCTGTTTGTAATACCCCCGGTGGGAGGGCTCAAAGCGGTGATTGATACAGAACAGGGTGAGGCAGGCGGTCTTGATAAAGAGCGCGGAGGCGATGAGGTAGTGAAAATCATCCCCCTGGTACAGGGCCGCCCCCAGATCGTTTAAAAAATGCTCCATCTTGGACTGATGGGCCTCCCGAATCTGGGTCCAGAATTCCTTGTCCAGTTTACCGAGCCGGTCCCGAATATCCTGAATCCACTTGTTGCGGGAAAAGAGAATATCCCCCTGGGCAAGGCGGTAGAATCCGTAGGTCCCCGAATCCTTGATGAACCAGAGGGAATCCAGCTTGGTATCCGTATAGGAGACCAGTTCGTCGATCTTCCGGGTGGATTTGTATTCCAGCCGTACCGGGAGCGCCCCGATGAGGAAGCGGTCCTTATCCCCCCGGGTGGAGGTTTCAAAGGCCGCCGCGTCCTCCCCGTATTGCAGGCGGCGTTCCGGGGACTCCGGGATGGAACCGGAGTAGAACACGTCCAGGATAAAGGCGTAGTAGGGGTCCAGGGTGTCCGGGGACGCCGCTTCGTTGAGGGTCACGCATTCCACCCCCGGCCATTGTGAAAGCACCGAAATAAACCGATCCGCCAGCAGCTTTGTCTTATATTTCATGATCTTTTCCTTATGAGTACCGTTCCGTTCATTACCTTTTCCCGCGAATGAATTCTATGCCATAATTGTACCATGGAAAGAGAATTATGAAAATACTTTTTCGCGGAATTCCTGAACTCCGTTTCGTGATCCTCCTCCCCCACCGGGATACGGGGAAGATCCTCCGGGATTACCGCCGCCGGCTCTTTGCCTCAGGCTTCCCCGGAGCCTTCTCCTTTCCCGCCGCGGCCCCCCTGGCCCTGGTTTCCCGGCCCTTCACCGCGGAGGAACTCCGGGACCTGGCCCGCGGCCTGCGGCGCTCCGGCACCGAAGCGGGCCGGGACGGGACCTTTACGGCGGGCCCCCCCGGCGCCCTGCCCTTCCCCCGGGAGGCGTCAGCCTTTGCCGGCCTTTCCCTCTTCGGCCCCACCCTGGACCCGCCCCCTCCGGATGCCGCCGCCTTTCCCGCCTGCCGCTCCCCCTTTCCGGCCCTGATCCTCTGCGCTTCCCTGGTCCCCGGCGGGGAGGGGGACCTGCTTCGGGAAAAGGCCCCGCCTCCCCGTCCCGGCGCCCTCTCCTTCCGGGCCGCCGCCGTGGCCAACCTCGTCATCCGGCCCCTGGAAGCCCCCGGCCCGGAGCCGGCCTATTCCTTTGAGTGGAAGACGGGCCGCCCGTACTGGCTCCCGTCCATACCAGGGAGCAACGGGCGCGTAACCGGTACGTAAGGAGGAATGAGGACGATGGAAACGGTCTACGAGATCCGCGGCGATTCCCTGCTCCTCCGCGTCAAGGCGGTTCCCGGCGCCTCCCGGTCGGAATGCGCCGGCGTCAAGGACGGCCGCCTGCGCCTCCGGATCGCCGCCGCGCCGGAGGACGGCAAGGCCAACGGGGAACTCCGCGCCTTCCTGGCGAAGGCCCTGGGCTGCCCCAAACGGGAAATCCGCCTCCTCTCCGGGGAAAAATCCCGGCTCAAGACCCTCTCCCTGCCGGCGGCCTCCCGGGAAAAGCTGGAAGCCCTTATCGGCGGCTGAGCGGGCAATTTCCCCCGCGAAGCATGTACCGCGGCGTTAAAAAAGCCGAATGCGTTACATGAGGAAGTTTTCGATATCATACGGCTCGGATGATGAATAGCCTCCCGTACCGGGCGGCCACATCCGTATATCATTGGATGGGTCATGGAGTAGTACGGTTAAAAGAACGTGAGGCGTAATGCCTAGCCTGGGTATTGACAAAAATAAAAAGGCAATATAAATACAAGACATTATATTTAGAATTATTGTAGGGGAATGCGTTTAATATGGAAAAGGTAGTAGATAAAGGTATAATATGTTTTTTTGATATTCTTGGTTATCAAAATATTATTAATAATAATTCGATATATGAATGTGCAAAAATAATTAAAAATGTATTAATTGGAATGCCAAAGGAAGTTAAAGAAGATGTTTTTAAGTACGTATCACATAATGAAACTGTCATGATGAAAACATTTGAAACTATAATTAAAAATAATCTGAATATTATCATGGTATCTGATTCGATGATATTACTTTTTGATATTGACGAAAATATTAATTTTGATTATATAATTGTTGTAGCATTGGCATATATAACTAGATTGTTTTCAAAAAGCTTTGAACTTGGTTTTCCCCTGAGAGGATGTGTTGATATTGGTCAGTTTTATTATTATGAAAATGTTTTTGCTGGCGACTCTATTGTACGAACATATAATGAATGTAATAAACTTGATTTTTCAGGCGTGGTAATTACTGACAAAATGCACGAATGTATTGAAAGAGTCAATAAAGGTTTAAAAAAAATATTAGACGAAAGGATTTTTAAATATTTATCTCCCTTAAAAA
>JAITRV010000070.1 GCA_031288215.1 Spirochaetaceae bacterium
TAACCACGGACCACACGGACAAACACGGACAAATGCATGAATTTCAAACAACAAGTCCGTGAGGGTCCGTGTGTGTCCGTGGTTCTTCTTCTTTTTTTGAGTAAATGCAGGAACCCTGGCGGTTCATCGAATACCCCTTTACATTCATTGTTCTTTGCGCTAGAATAGCCTGCGGTCCTATGAAAACAGCGCGGTTAACCCTGGCGGCGCCCTGCAAGGTCAACCTGCACCTCCGGGTCAAGGAATTGCGGGCCGATGGCTGCCATGAACTGGAAAGCATCTTCCTGGCCCTGGCTTTTGGGGACACCCTGGATGTTGAGGTCTTTGATGAACCGGGGCCCGTCGTCCTCTCCCGGGAGTACCGTATCGGCAGGGGGGCGGAAGGTCCCGGCGGGGGGCCGGGGCGTATTGGCGGCGGGGCGGAACTCCCTCCCCCGGAAAAGGACCTGGCCTATCGGGCGGCGGCCCTTTTCCGGGAAACCACCGGCTTTGAAAAGGCCCTGGCCCTCCGGCTGGTGAAGCGGGTCCCCCTGGGGGCGGGCCTCGGCGGGGGTTCCTCGGACGCGGCGGCGGTCCTGCGGGGCCTGGACGCCCTGGCGGGGACGGCCCTCTCCCGGAAGGCCCTGGCTTCCATGGCCGGGGCCCTGGGCAGCGACGTCCCCTTCTTCCTGGAGCCGGGGGCGGCCTTTGTGAGCGGCCGGGGGGAGCTGATCCGCCCCCTGCCGGTCCCGGAAAAGCTCCGGGTGGTCCTGGTGAATCCGGGCTTTCCCAGCGATACCGCCGGGGCTTTCCGGCGGCTTGACCGGGACCGGGAGGAACGGGACCGGCGGGGGCAGGCGGAAGCGGCCGCCGGGGGCGCGGCTGCTGACCCGGAGGCCCTGATAGCCGCCCTGGGGCGCGATCCCGGGAGCTGGCCCTACGGCAATGACTTTTTGCCCCTCTTCTTGAAGGAGGGGGGGGAAGCCTACCGGCGTATCATCGGGGACCTGAAAGCCCTGGGGGCGGATTTTGCCGGTTTATCCGGTTCAGGATCGACCTGTTTTGGAATCTTTACCGGCGGAGGATCGGCGGAGCGGGCGGCACGGAATTTAGCGGAACGGTGGAATTTTATTGTATTGACGTTTCCCCTTGCAAGTTCGGGTATGGGAGTATTACAATAGTAATATTAAAACAACCTGGACCGAAAAAAGGAGAACGCCATGGAGATAACCGACATTAGGGTCCGTAAAGTGGCCGGTGAGGGAAAGTTAAAGGCATACGTAACGGTTACATTTGATGACTGCTTTGTAGTTCATAATGTAAAAATCATTGAGGGCAAGAGCGGTATTTTTATCGCGATGCCGAGCAGGAAAACCAGGGTTGGGGAATACAAGGATGTAGCCCATCCTATCAACCCTGATTTCCGGGCTGAATTACAGAAGAGGATTTTGGACAAATACGATTTTGGAAATGTCCAGGATGATCCTTCTCTGGAGATCTAGCGGTTTGCTGCGCTTCGCGCACAAAATGGTATAAATATTCATAATAATGAATATTTATACCCCGCAAACCCTAGGACCGCGGGCATTTCTAAAGTGAATCTTTAGAGCTGCCCCTTTAGTGGGACGTAGGCAAGTGGTAAGCCACCGGGTTTTGGCTCCGGCATTCACAGGTTCGAACCCTGTCGTCCCAGAAAAGGCATTGCCTTCGAGGAAAAAGCAGGGTTCGAACCTGCCCGGTTGTTTCCGTCATCAGCGCCTGCCGGTACGGTCATACGCGCCGGCGGAGAGGTTTATACAAGGAGTGGTAACATAATGAGCCAGCTTGTTTTTGCGGCCCGGAACAGGATAAAAACCGGATCCGGGGAAGCCCGCCGGATCCGCCATAGCGGCAGGATTCCGGCGATCATCTACGGGAGGACCGGCACGGCCCTTCCCATTGACCTGGACGCCCTGGAATTCACCAACGGGGTCAAGGGAATTTCCGAAAGTACCATCGTCAAGATCGACATAGACGGCAGTATCCACGAGGCCTTTGTTAAGGATACCCAGCGGCGGATCATGGACGGCGCGGTGCTCCACGTCGATTTTTACGAGGTGGAAAGCAATACCAGCCTCCGGGCCAAGGTTTCCGTGCATATCCACGGCAACCCCATCGGCGTCCGGGAAGGGGGCATCCTGGAAATTCCCCTCCACGACGTGGAAGTGGAATGTCTGCCCAAGGACCTGCCGGAACGGATCGATGTGGATGTCTCGGATCTCCGGGTGAACCAGTCCATCCACGTCCGGGACCTCCCCCCCGGCGAAGGGCTGCGGTACATCACCGGAGGGGATCAGGTGGTGGCGCTGGTAAAATTTGCCAAGGCCGAAGCCGCCGCGTCCTCAGAAGAGGAGGCCGCCGCTCAGGCGGCGGAGGCAAAATCCTAAAGGGCCCCGTTGCAAAGGCGATGATCCTCCCGTCACGGCCGTCCGTCCCCGGCAGGGGGCGGCTTTTTTTGTGATGGATAAACCGGGGGGGCGGGGCGTTTCCCCCTTTGAGGAGGCGGTCGCCCGGGCCTTGACGCCGCTCATGGAACCGGCCCCGGCCCCGCCTATGGAACCGGCCTTGCCTATGGAACCGGCCCCGCCTATAAGACCGGCCCCGCCGGTCTTCCTGGCGGCGGTTTCCGGGGGGGCGGATTCCACCGCCATGCTGGCCGCCCTGGCGGTCCTGCGGGAGCGGCTGGGCTTCAGCCTCCGGTGCATCCACGTCGACCACGGCATCCGGCCCCGGGAGGAAAGCCGGGGGGACGCCCGGGCGGTGCGGGCCCTCTGCGGGGAATTGGGGGTCCCCTTTCACCTGGCCTCCGTCCCCCCGGGCAAGATAGCGGAAACCGCCCGGGAGCGGGGCCTGGGGATCGAAGGGGCCGCCCGGCTCTACCGCCATGCCGCGTGGAACCGGGTTGCCCGCCGTATCGGGGCCCGGCGCGTCCTGGCGGCCCATACCCGGGACGACCAACTGGAAACCATCCTGATGCGGGTCCTGCGGGGATCCGGCCCCGGGGGCCTCTCGGGGATCCCCCGTTCCCGGGGCCGGATATTCCGGCCCCTGCTGGACCTGGGCCGCGCCGACGTGCTGGCCTACCTGGAGGAACGGGGCATCCCCTTCAGAACCGACTCCACCAACGCAGACACCCGCTTCCTCCGCAACCGCGTCCGGCGGCGGCTCATCCCCCGGTTGGACAGCCTGTTCCCCCATTGGCGGACCGGCCTCCTCGGCTTGGCGGAGACCCAGGCCCTGGCGGCGGCCTTTATCAGCGCCGAGGCCCGCCGCCGCTTCCCCTGGGTCCGGGAGGAAGCCGCCGGGGCCTGGGCCGTGCCCGCCGGGGGCTTCTTCGGGGAGCCGGAGATACTCCGGGAGGAGGCCCTGTTCCTGGCGGCGGGCCTCCTCCGCCGGGAAGGCCGGACCGCCGGCCTTGAGCCGGATGAGGGCGGCCCTTCCCCCTCGGGGCCCCTCCGGCGGGGGACCGGGGTCCCTCGAAGAGGGACCCTCCGGCTTTTTGCCCGGGGGGGGGCGGCGGCCCTGGACGCGGGGCCCCTGCGCCTGGAGCGCCGGGAGGGGCGGGTCTTTGTCCGCCCCTCGGGAACGAAGGGGGAGGAGGGCTTTTCCCTGTTGATCAAAGCGCCGGGACGCTATAAGCTGAAGGGGCTCGCCCTTGACGTGGGGGAGCAGGGGAGGGAAGGGGGCTTTTTTGCCCGGCTGCCCCTGGTGCTCAGGCAGCATTATTCTGACGATTTTATTATATTGAAAGGACGGAAGCTTTCGGCGTCCCGGGCCCTTGATAAGAAACGCCGATCGGAGTATACCGGTATTATGACTGCCGCCGATGCGGAGGGTACCGCCGCATTTATCGGCTTGGGCCGGAATGGACCTGAGATTTTGTTATCCAGGGAAAAAGAGAAAAGTCCCGGGGACGGTTTTTTCTTTTACCTGACAGGGGGTTAAATGCTCAATGATCAGAACAGGCCGCCGCCCCGGCCTTCGCTGCAGACCGGGAGGCCCAACGGCTTTGCCCTGGTTTTTTTTCTCGTCATGGTCGGTCTCTTTCTTGCGTACTTCTTCAAACCCAAGGAGCCGACCGTTAAGGATATACCCTATTCCACTTTTACCGCCTACCTGGAGATGGATGAGGTTACCTCGGTAACCATCCTGGATACCAGCATTATCCGGGGGACCCTCCGGGACAGTTCCTCCTTTAAGACCCTGATCCCCTACCAGGACCCGGGGCTTGTTCCGAAGATGCTGGAGAGGGGGGTCAAGGTTTCCGGGGCCGTAACCGGGGTAAGCCCCTGGCGGCTCCTCATCGAATTCCTCCCCTGGCTCATCGGCTTCGGCTTCATCTGGATGATGTACCGGAACATGCAGGGGTCGGGGAACAAGGCCTTTCAGTTCGGTAAAAGCCGGGCGAAACGCTACCAGGACGAGGGGAAGAAGGTAACCTTTGCCGACGTGGCCGGCCAGGAAGACGCCAAGTACGAGTTGGAGGAAGTGGTGGCCTTCCTCAAGAATCCCCAGAAATTCACCAAGATGGGGGCCCGGATCCCCAAGGGGGTGCTGCTGGTGGGGATGCACGGCACGGGGAAGACCCTCATGGCCAAGGCCGTAGCGGGGGAGGCCGCCGTGGCCTACTTCCACATGTCGGGCTCGGATTTTGTGGAGATGTTTGTGGGGGTCGGGGCCAGCCGGGTCCGGGACCTCTTTGAGCAGGGCCGGCGGAACGCCCCCTGCATCATCTTTATCGACGAACTGGACGCCGTGGGCCGGACCCGGGGCGCGGGATACGGCGGGGGCCATGACGAGCGGGAACAGACCCTGAATCAGCTCCTGGTGGAAATGGACGGCTTTGATTCCAAGGACGGGGTGATCATGCTGGCCGCCACCAACCGGCCCGACGTGCTGGACCCGGCGCTGCTGCGGCCCGGCCGTTTCGACCGGCAGGTGATGGTGGCCATGCCGGACATCAAGGAACGGGAGGCGATCCTCAAGATCCACGCCGCCAAGATTCCCCTGGCGGAGGAGATCGACCTGGTCCGGATAGCCCGGGCGACCCCGGGGATGAGCGGCGCGGAAATCGCCAACCTGGTCAACGAAGCGGCCCTCTTTGCCGCCCGGAAGGATAAACCCGCCGTGGAGATGCGGGACTTTGAGGAGGCCCGGGACAAGATCCTCATGGGGGTGGCCCGGCGGACCCTGGTGATCTCCGACAAGGAACGCCGGATGACCGCGATCCACGAGGCGGGCCACGCCCTGCTTCACTATTTCCTCAAGAACGCCGATCCCCTCCACAAGGTGACCATCGTACCCCACGGCAGGGCCCTGGGTATGGCCATGTCCCTGCCCGAGGAGGACAGTTACAGCCGGACCCGGGGCTGGATCCTGGACCGGATCGTGATCTGTTACGGCGGCTGGATTGCGGAGCGCATCTTCTACGATGAGACCACCACGGGAACCAAGCAGGATATCGAACAGGCCACGGACCTCGCCCGGCGTATGGTCTGCGAATGGGGCATGGCCGACGAATTGGGGCCCATCACCTACGGCCAGGAGGACGAGCCCATCTTCCTGGGCAAGGAGATCGCCCGGCATAAGGATTATTCCGAAGAGACCGCGAAGGCCATCGACGGGGCGATCAAGGAAATCCTCGACCGGTCCCGCGCTTCCGCGGAGTCTATCCTGAAAGACCACCGGGGGGAACTGGAAAAACTCGCCGACGCCCTTCTGTCCCGGGAAACCCTCATCGACGATGAGGTGCGGGAACTGATCGGCTTCCCCCCCCGGACCGGCGAAAACCCCCTGAGCCTCGCGGTTCCGGGGGGAAACGCCTCCCAGTCCCCCCGGCAGGCCCCGGAGTCCTAAGATGATCCGCCGGTCCTTCCTGCCGGTTCTCTGTTTGACGCTGATCCTGGGAAACCGGGGGCTTGCCCAAAGCCGGGGGCCTGCCCCAAGCGGGGAACCTCCCCAAAGCGGGGAGCCTGCTCAAAGTCAGGGACCTGGTCAAAGCGGGGGGCCTGCTCAGCGTCAGGGACCTGGTCAAAGCGGGGAGCCCCTCCCCCGGGGGGAGGGCGCCGTGGCGGACCAATACTTCCGCTGGGCCCAGCGGGCCGCGGCGGAGGGGCGCTGGGGGGATGCCCTGGCCGCCCTGGAACGGGCCGCGGATTACGGGGACCAGTCCTCGGACCTCTCCTACCTCCTGGCCCGGGCCCGGCTTCAGGAGGGCAGGCCCCGGGGGGCGGCGCTGGAGGCGGTGCGCCGGGCCCTCGAGGCGGACCGGTGGCGCTTCTATTCCGCCGCCGAGGGCTTCCTCCTGGAGGCGGAGGTTCTCGTCGCTCTCAGGGCCTTCTCTGAAGCCCTGGGGGCCCTTTCCCGCAGCCCCCCGGCCGTAGAGGCCGCCTGCCTCCGCCTGCGGGCCCTCCGGGGCATGGGGGACTCCAACGGCTTCCGGCAGTTTATGGCGGAAACCCTGGAACGGTACCCCCGGGAAAGCCGGCCGGTGCGGCTCCTCTTTGAAACCCTGCGGGGGGAGCCCTGGATTCCCGGCGGTTTCCCCGGAGGGGAGGGGAGGGGGCTTCCCGCCGGGGGCGACCGGGACCTGGTGGACACCGCCCTCCGGCGGCTTCCCCTCCTCCTTGAGGAGGATGGGGAATTGGCGTACCTGGCGGCCCCCTTTATCGCCGATACCGGCGAGGCCCGCCGGCTGGTGGCGGCCTACCGGGTCATGGAGGAGCCCGACGCCGCGTCCCTCCCGGCGGCCCTGGGACTGGGCGTCATCGGGGAGGGGGAGGCCCTGGAAGAACTCTTCTATCCCCGCTTCCTCCTCTCTTCGGTCCGGCCCGCGGTCCTGAAACTGGACCTGGACCTCCTTCAATCCGTCCGGGCGCTCCTGCGTACCGGGGAGAGCCGCCGTCAATTCAACCGAAACCTTTCGGCCTTCTCCGGTGTTATAAGAGAAGATGCGGACCGGGACGGCTCTGCCGAGTCCGAGGCGTTTTATACCGGCGGCGAGATAACGCGCTATACCCTGGACGAGGACCAGGACGGCCTTGCGGAGCTGCGGGTCTCCTTCAGCGGCGCTGTCCCCCGGGAGGGGACGGCGCCGGTTTTCCCCGGGGACGGCGGCGGGGGCTTTGCCTATCCGGTCCGGGAGGAGGAGAAGCCGGCGGCCCTCATCCGCTGGGAACAGTACCCCGCGGTGGCTTCGGTACGCCTGGGGGACATGACCTTCATCCTCCGGCCCCGGGAGTTCTTCTATGCCCCGGTGCGTCTCGCGGAACTCCTGGGGAGTTCCCTCCTGTACCCCCACCGGGAAGGGATGGCCCGGATAAACCGGCGGACCCTGATCGCCCTGGCCCTCCGGGTGGATCGCCCCGGCAGGGACTTTGAAGGGGCGGCGGAACAGGTGGAGATGGACCGGGGCATACCCCGGCGGGCGGTGGAAATCCTGGAGGGGAGGGTGGTGTCGGAAACCGAGTTCCTCCGGGGGCGGCCCCGCCTCCAGCGGGTGGACCTGGACCTGGACGGCAGGCTGGAGACGGTCCGGCATTTCCGGACGGACCAGGCCCCGCAGGACCCGGCTTCCCGGGATGACTACCTCCGGGGGGATTACGGGAGGATCGCCTCCTCCGCGGAGAGCGATTGGGACGGAGACGGGATCTTTGAGACCGGGGAGGAGTATTTTCCCGACGGTTCCGTGAGGAGATCCTGGGATAGAGACGGGATAATAATAGAGAGGGACGGTTAAAAGAAGAGGGTATGCAAAGAACGAAGATAATCCCCCCCGCGGAAGGGGCGGTTAAGGCGGCGGGCCCTCCCCGGGGAGGATGGGCTTTTTCCTTTCCGGCCGCCCTGGCGCTTATTTCCCTCATCGGTATCTCCTGTATGACCATGGACGAGGCGGCGGAGCGCCTGGTTCCCCTGAAATCCACCGGGGAACTACGGCTTGAGGATATTGAGGGCCAACTGGAAGAAAGCCCCGAGCGGGCCCTGCACCTCATCGGCGCTTACCGCTCTGTGTACGGGGCGGAGCCGGAATCCCGGCTGGACGGCTTAGAAAAGGAGGCGGTGGATCAGCTCCGGGCAGCCCAGGCCCGGGCCATCGCGGAAAAACGCTGGGACGACGCGGCGTCCCTGGCCCGGTCCCTGGCGGCCTGGGGCATCCCCGTGGAGAGTACCGGCATGGAACCGGACCTTATCCTGGCGGACGCCAAGGAAAAGCTCTCCCAGGGGAACCATCTGGGGGCCTTCCTTGCGGCGGTCCGGTCCCACGAACTCCAACCCCTGCAATTCGAGGACGCCCTGTTCTTTCTGGACCTGGCGGTGAAGGTCCGGCAGCGGCGGGCGGCGGCCTTCTTCTTTGCCGCCGCCATGGAGCGGGGGGGGGCCGTACCGGAGGACCTGCGCCAATACGCCCAGGGACGGGACAGCGCATCGGATATGATCAAGGGGGTCGCCACGGTCCTCGTGGACCGGGGGGTCCGGATAGAAAAGGGCCGGGGCTATGCCGAGTGGGTCCTGGGTTCCGCCTTTTTTGTGGACGCCTCGGGGCTCCTCATCACCAACTACCACGTGATTTCCAGCGAGGTGGACCCCGCCTATGAGGGGTACTCCCGGCTGTATATCCGCATGGGGGACGCCGCGAGCCCCCGCGTTCCCGCCCAGGTGATAGGCTGGGATAAGGCCATGGACCTGGCCCTCCTCAAAACGGAGCTTACCCCGGAATACGTCTTTTCCGTGGTGGACCGGGTTATCCCCCAGGTGGGGGAAACCGTCTATGCCATCGGTTCCCCGGTGGGCCTGGAAAAAACCGTCACCGCGGGGATCGTGTCCGCCCTGGGGAGGCGTTTCCTCCAGATCGGCGACGTGATCCAGATAGACGCCGCGGTGAACCACGGCAATTCCGGGGGGCCCGTGGTGGATCCCCAGGGCCGCCTCGTGGGGATCGTCTTTGCGGGGGTTGAACAGTACCAGGGCCTGAATTTTGCCGTCCCCGCGGAACGGCTGGCGGCGGCCCTGCCGGCGATGATCCGGGGGGGGAAGGCGGAGCGGCCCTGGCTGGGGCTCACGATCAGCGAAGGCTCCCAGGGGGCGGAAATCATCTACGTGGCCCCCTTTACCCCCTCGGCGGAACAGCGGGTCCCCGAGGGCCTGTGGATCACGGCCGTCAACGGCGAGGAGATCACCGCCCCCCAGGGCGCCCTGATCCCGGCCCTCCAGGACCGCATCTTTCCCCACCGCCCCGGGGAACTGGTGGCGCTGGAAACCTCCGACGGCGTCCGGCGGGTCCTCGCCACCGAGAAGCGCCCCGAGGTCCCCCTGGCAGCGGCCGCCAAGGTGGACAGCCGGGAACGGATGGCGGCCCCCCTCTTCGGCCTGATCCTGACCCCCACGGTGGGGAATATGTTTTCCGCCTCCTACATGGTGAAGCGGGTGGTCCGGGGCTCCATCGCCGACCAGGCGGGCCTTTCCGAACAGGACCCCGTTTCCATCCGGGGCCTCAAGATCCTGGAAAAAGAAGGCTACGCCCTCTTGGATATCTACGTCAAGAAACGCCGCATGGGATACCTCGAAACCAGTATGCAGCTCCCGGCCCAACTGGATTCCCCGGATACCCTCTGAGCGGCCTTGCCCATCATGGAACGGAAGGAGGCGGAAGCCCTGGCGGGGGCCATCCGGGAAAAGCAGCGGATGGTACGGGAAGGGGGCCTGGACATCCTGGTGAAGCCCATCCCCGACGACGACCGGCCCGGCGCGATGGACCCGCGGTTCCTGGCGGAAACCCTCCCGGCAATCCGGGGCATCCGCCGCCCCCTGTTTTTCCTGATATTGCAATTCATGCTCCGGGCCAGGAACCCGAAAAGAATCGCCTATTGGATGCGCCGCTTCTTTAACGGGGTGAACAGCCTCCCCGTTGCCCAAGGGGTGGGCATTCACCGGCTCTCGATCCCCAACGGTGAGGTCTCCGTGCCCCTGCGGATCTACCTCCCCGATTCCCCGGAGGGGCCCCTTCCGGCGGCATCCCCGTCGCGGCCGGTCTTGCTCTATTTCCACGGCGGGGGCTTTGCCGCGGGCCGCCCCGAGGTGGTGGAGGAACTGTGCCGCCTGGTGGTTCAGCGCTCCGGCTGTATGGCGGTGCAGGCTGAGTACCGCCTGGCCCCGGAGCATCCCTATCCCGCAGGGCTGGAGGACTGCTACGCCGCCCTGTGCTGGCTCTTTCAGCACGCGGGGCGCTTCGGCGCCGATGGGGACCGGATCTGCGTCGGCGGCGATTCCGCCGGGGGAAACCTGGCGGCGGCGTGCGCCCTGCGGGACCGGGACGAGGGCCGGGGGATGGTGAAGGCCCTGGCGCTGCTCTATCCCACCCTGAATGTGGCGGGGGTGGAGGACGGGGAGTACCGTTTTTCCCCGGACCAATACCAATTCCTGCCGGAACACCGGCGGGCCGCGCAATTCAGGATCGCCAGTATGCGGCCCGCCTCCACCGGCGTACTGGCCCGGGTCCTCAAGGCCCCCGACCCCCGGCATCCTTCCCTGAGCCCCTACCTGGGGGACCTGCGGGCCCTGCCGCCCTGCCTGATCTGCTGCGGGGAATTCGACTACCTGCGGCCGGAATGCGAGGCCTATGCCCGGAAGCTCGCCAAGGCCGCCGTCCCGGTCCGCCTCCTGCGCTACGCCGGCATGGGCCACGCCTTTGCCGAGTATATCGGCGTCTTCCCCCAGGCGGAGGACTGCGCGGAGGAGATAGGCCGCTTCATCCGGGAGATCCCGGCGGGCTCCGGCGCTTCCCCGTGAGAGGACCGGAAACGGACGCGGCGTCAGATCCGCAGGATGGTGAAGAACCGGATCCTCCCCTCCTTGGAAAATAACGAGGCGATAGCATTCTTCAACGCTGCCTATTCTAAAGTGATATATTGTGCGTTCACCCAGCCGCTATTGCCATTGTGTTCCACGGGCAGCCAGCCGTCCTGGGCTTCTCCGGTAACGGAAAGCCTGTCGCCCCGCCTGAGTATCTTCACGATACTTGCGTTTGCGGATGGCTGGGCACGGAGGTTTAGTCCGTTAGAGGTAACGCTGGCGGTCTTCCGGATAACGGTCTGTACTGCGGCAGGCGCTGGTTTTTCCATTCTGATCGTACTGATAAAGGGCCTAAACAGCACTATAATTGTGACGGTCACAGCAACAACGATGATTATCGCTGTCACTTTTGCTATCGACTCCGCTTTTTCAAATGTCATATAAAACCTTCCTTTCAGCCGGCCGTTAAGCCGTGGAATACTCTTATGGGTTACATCTCTTGCTCAACTTCTTCTGATTCGTTCGGTTCATTACCGGGTATCTCATGAGCATGGGAACGGTTTTCACCGGGATCTTCTATTTGGTACAAATCGGGGTTATTCATACGTTCATTGAACTCCTCTTGAGTCAAGCCTTCTTCTTCGGCTTTCTGTACTTCACGGCGGTGCTCATGGCCGGGGATGTGGCCCAAGTCATACTGACCTTCGATAGGTTTCCCGGTATTCGCGTCAAGGAACTGCCCCGTTTCATTTTTTGCGGCACGCCGCTCGACCTCGGCGCGGACTTCCTTGCGAATATATGGCCGGCAAAGTCCCATGCTATCCCTCTCCGCCGAAGGCGAAATCCCCGGAAACGGTAAATATACCGTTCTCATCTTCGCGTTCCAGCGCGGTTCCTTTAGCTGACTTCAAGTATGGGCTTATACTCTTGTCGATGGCCAGAATCGTATTAATGTCGTAAATGGCGATATTATCCGGGTTGTTTGTATAGTCCTGGTCTTCATCGCCGCAGAAGAAACGCCAGCCGCTATCCTGATCGTTTGACGGATCCTCGCGGTACATAAAACGAACTTTACGCTTGTTGTCAACCAGCATTCTGGTTGCCATCACATAACCGAATCTGTTCATGGTGAACCTCCTTGTAATTGAGAAAAGTTGAGCAAGGCTCTACTTCCTATAATAACGATAAAACATTTTGGAACAATGCCCCTTGCTGCTGTAAAAGCCATGTAATCGGTTCCAACACGCCCCAAGGCTCATACTTCTGACCGAAAGCCGCCGGATGTCCCATGGCGCTGACGGGGTAATACTGAACTTTGTTAAACCGAGCGTCTATGAGATTCATTGCGTTGCTAAAACCGCGGCTATCCAGGAAAGCACGGCATATCCCGTTTCTGACAAGTTCCATACTTGTGCTGCCTCTTGCATCGGCGTACTTTTGAGCGTTAGCATTAAAATCGGCTTTTATCTTCGGCAAACCAATTTGTTGTTTGTACAAATCAGCTTTCGTAATCAAAACGGCGGCCGGCACATCGGAGGTTTTTATGGATCTGAGGCCTCTCAAGCCCTCGAATTCATGGATGAAACCGGATACCGTCTCTGATACATACGCCGGGGGAATATTCGGATCTATAATAAAGACTATCCCCTCGCAGTATTGAAATTGCTGCTGCTGAATATTATTTGCAAAATCAGAAAACGCCTCCCCCGCAATATCGTAGATAGTCATCTGAATAGGCGTTTTTTTCCCTTCCCTATGAATTACACTGTACATATTTGCATTAATTTCTGTTGTGGCTGAGCTATCGCCGTTCTGAAACCAGTATTCCAACTTGGCAAACGCATCTTCGGGCGTTGCGGTGATTGAAATGCCGCGCATACTTTTAAGCCGCTCCAAATATTCATGCCAAAACGAGGCAAGAAAGGTTGTCTTCCCTGTATTGGCTCCGCCGACAAGTTGAATGCCGAATTGCCGCGCGTCGCTTGCCGCCAGCCCTGAACCGCAGAACGGGCAAACAGCCTTGTATCCGGAACGGCCGGTGAAACAGGTAGCGGCCAGGCGCTTTTCGCAAGAACACTTCTGTGTCAATATTCCGTATGGTCCGGGCGTCAGTTTCTTATGCCGCATACCGCAGTTAGGGCAGATGAAAACCGGAACTATCGAAATCCGTTTACAATCAGGGCACCGGCTCTGAATCGCCTTGAGCATGAGGATTAATCTGTCTACTCCCCAAAGAGGCGCGAAAAAAACATAAAACACGCACATCCCCGGGATGAGGATTAGCGGCATCAAAAGCGAGAAAACGGCTATCCATGCGAAACCAATTACAAAGGCACAGAAGGCTGCCACTCCATAGAAAATATAAACCCACATATCCAGAAACCACGGGTTGCCTGTATGATCGTCTTTCCATTCTCCAAGTTTTTCCAGGCGATCTTTTTGAAAAGATAACGCGTCTCTTACCGTAATCGATATTTGATGGTAGCCCGGCCCAAAGAAGTAATTACGCTTTATTCCTGAATGAGCAGATGACAATTTGTCGGCATAGGTCGTGTAGGGGTTTATGTGTACCAGCAGCGAAGTGAGGAAGCTCACCAGGGATGTATATAACCCATATAATACAGCCCCTGCCACACTTACAGCTAAACTTATAGCTAATAATATTCCTGTGACTGGTATAATAACCTTAACTATCAATGGTATAATAACCTTAGTCACCAACAGGTAAATCAGGTATATAACGATCACAGCTGCTATTAGATAACCCATACAGAATACCTCCTTCTTAGAGTTACCGCGTTATCTTGCATCGGAGTCATCTCCGGAAAATACTTTGAAGAATTTGCCGAAACCAGACCGGGGTTTCCGCGTCCGGATCTTCTCTTTTGACTCATCGGCAATGTGCATGAAATAATCACGCGCTTCTTTTGATACCAGCAGATCGCTCAACCACGTCAGCGCCTTCTCTCCGTGCTTGAGCTTTACGCAGGCATCAATAACGGCATCGTCGATGGTACGGCCGTCTGTCTTTACGGCAACGTCTATCAAGATACACCACTCTTTGTTTCGTTTTTGCTTTGTCATACCGAGAATGGTACTGACAAGTTCCGCTATATACGAAGGGACACGGGCAAACAAGCGGATGATATATTCCAGTTCATTTTTGTTCATCTGAACTTTAAACAGCCTTTCTGTCAAAGCCTGAATATAGTCAGGGTTGTCCGCAGACGGGAAGCCCTGCGTTATGAGTTCCTCGTAAATACTTGTGAACCGCGGTCTCATGTGACTGTTGTTAAGCAGCTCCAGAGCATAGAGATGAGCTGAGTTTGGGCATACCGCTTCTTTAGGTTTCGCTTTTTGCAGGGCGCAGGCCGCGCTCGCGCCGCCTTTTTCGGTGATAAGAAGTCTGCCGTCAAGCTTCTCAAAGACCTCTGCCAGATCACGGCTGCTGAGAGGATGAAATTTCATGACCAGATTGATGAACGGTTCGATGTCAGCGGGCCCTGACAAGGCATGGATGCGGTGCTTCAAAACGGACACAAAAAGATATTCCAGCCCTTCCGCGCTGAGTTTTTCTGAGAAAGCCAGCATGGAGGCATCCGAAGCGGCAATCGATTCATCGGTTCCAATAAGGGATTTGACGATGAATTCCGCATAATCCCTGTTCGCTTCCTTTGCAATGGAAAGCAGTATGGCTTGGGCGGGTATCTGCCTGTTCTGAGAAAGCGCCTTAAGAATCTTATGAGCTGAGTTTGTGTCGTTTTCACACGAGCAGAATTTCATTCCATAGCCGACTATTTTCTTTATGTTTTGTGCACTGACGCTGCCCAAGAACGCCGCACACTCAAGATAAATGAGGACGAATGTAATTCCGTCAGGGGCCGTAAACCGCCGCACGTGTGTATTGTAGTTCTGTAAGGTCGATGGTTCTACAAGGTATCCGGCCACGGCGGAGGCAAATTCGCTGTTCCGAATGTTTTTCCAAAAACTAAAGATTCTCCCGGCATCCGGTTCGCTAAAGACGTGCTCGGCAAATTCCTTGCACACGATACCGGTTAACTGCCGCGAAGCGTCATTGTCTCCAATCACCTTTGCAACCGTTTGCAGCCATTTGAGTATCCGTAATGCGCTGTTCAGATTATCATGTAAAAAGCGCTTGAGTTCCGTCTTGATACGATTATACAGATTCTTAAGCGTTGGGCTGTTAAACACGCCGTATTTGTCCAGGACGGAGAGGATTTTTTCAAGCGCTTGCGCATTCGGAAGAGAAGCGGCATCCTCCAGGGCTGTAAAGCAATCAAACAAGCGGTAGATTTCTGGGCCCGGCGCGGCAATATCCAGCATCTGTAGGAATTCACGGCAAAAAGTCTGGTGCGTATGGTCGAAAAGAGTTATAAGACGATAATAATGATGGGAGGTATCCGCTTCAAAAGCCGCGCGTTTTTCCTTGCCGTCAAGCAGCACGAAAGGTGAATTGGCAAGGGGGCGGGCCGCCGCCGTATTTGCCCGATCCCGTTCATCAACGCCGGCAATCATGGCACGGTAACGTTGTTTTTGGTTAGGGTCTTGAAGATTGATCTGCGTTTGATAGACGCCCATCTGGTTAACAGTGTAGCGATTGGCATCAGCAAACTTATCCATCCTCGTCGCAAACGGGATGGCAGACGCCATGCGAGGTGAGAAAGCGAGTTCAATCGCCGCAATCCACAACTCAATCTTCTCAGATGACTCATCGCGAATCACAAGGAACTTTCGGTTTTCGGGAGGCTGTTCATACTGGGAAATCAGAAATGAGACCGTTGTCATGAAGGCTTCTTTGCGCCCGTCTGAAATGAATGCGGCAATGTCGTCAATATTAATTTGTCCGGCAGGATCGTCCACATCACGGGCAGGCAGCGGGGAGGGTTGATTCTCATAATAATACGCCTCGCCGCGTCCCTTCGCGTTCCAAACGGCGCTATCCCTAAATAATTCAAACGGATAGAAGCCGGAAAAGTCGCCGGCAATAATCTGGTTCACGAAATTTCCCGGGCGATGGGAGTAATCACCCTTGGCGTCCGGGTCATACGGAACCGGGTGAAATTCAACCATGAAACGGTTACCCTTATCCGGAACAAAATACAAATACGCATCATCCATAAAGACAGAAGCGTCGTAGGGTTGTTTTTTCTGCGCGGCGTCGAGCAAGAACGGCAGGTCGGCGTTACCGTCCTCCATCAGAACAGGTGTACAGGAATAGACCTTAAAGCCGTCGCCGGAAATGGTTTTTCCTGGTTTCAGTAAGTCGATGCCTTGCCGGCAGCGAGTATAAATAAGTTCGGAAAACACGATCATTCCTCCCTTCAATCAATGAACTTTGACTTCTTAAAAAGCCACAGTATCGGGTCCAATACCCGGTGTGGACGAATGTCGTTCACCAGGGTATCTTTAGTTACCGGGGGAGCGCCAAAACTTGAAACTCCGAAGAAATAAAATTCCTTAAAGTGAGCCTCCAGCACGTTGATGAACGCGCTCTCCCCGATTTCACGGAGCCAGTTTCTGATTTCGCCGTCAATCTGCTCAAATTCGGTTGTATCAACCTTGCCATTTTGAATATTAAGGCTTTTTCCCTTTATAAGGGCTTGAGGCCCGAATGACCTGTGATTGATAATCGTATCAAACTTTGTCAAAACAACCGCAACGGGAATTTCCAGCATACGAGAGGTTTTTATCCCCCGCGCCGACTTGATATACGAAACAACGTTGTTGATCACATCAGCGGCATTCTTCGTCTCGCCTGAGTATCCGCCGAGTGAGTTCGTCATGACATCCGGGTCGACGACGCCGCCCCTCCGTACGCTGGATAGCACGAGAGGGTCAATGGCGAGGATGATAGCTTTCGAGGTGTTGATATACCGGCATACGGTCGATGAAGGATCAAGGTTTTCGTGATCTTCTCCGGCGCCGTCGAATATGGTAAATGTATAGGCAGGCACCTCTCCGTCATGCTTTTTCCGGTTATTCCAGATGCACCATATCTGCGGCATACGTTGTCCCGCTTGTGTACTTTCAGCGAGGGTATGTTCCTCATAGATACGCCTGTAGTTTTCCCTCTGATGCTCAAGCGTCTCACTGGTCTGGTGCGCTAAAGCCAGATTCAAGCCCGGCACCCCCCTTCCCAATTCATGCAGCATGACCGTGATGTAATGCGTCTTGCCGGATGTAGACACGCCAACAATGCTGAAAGGCAGGTTAGGTGTTTCGAGCGCTTGTTTGGGAATATTCTTTCCACAGCTTGGGCATCTGCGCACATTAGCAACACCGCCGCAGCCTCCCTTCCGGCACTTAATCGGCGCTCTCTCAAAAGTCTTTGGGACCGCTGTTTCTCCGCATTCAGGGCAGACATAAAGTACCTTGCTTTTGTCGTACTCTCGAATACAGAAGGGACATGTAAATTTCGCCATTTCTCACCTCCTCCTATATCTTTCCTGTAAATCCTTTTGCCCAGCGAAGGGTAAATTCCTGGCCGGGAACAGGGGCAGATTCAAATAAAAAGAATTTTGTGTTTCTTAACCGCATGGCGGATAAATCCGCCTGCACATCATCGTTCCTGCTGCTGGCCTTTCGTGGTGGTTCCAGTTCAGCAGCCGGTATAGACAACACTTGTACCGCCTTGGGGTCATTATGGGAGAGCAAATGCTGGTCACCCGCACAGGCACATAACACGAACTGGGGAACTTGCGAAAAAGGACGGTTTCCGGAAACCTCTATCGACAACTTCAGACTACCTAGAAAGTTTTTGCTGACCTTCCAGAATACATCTGCCTTTAATGGACGATCAAAGCGGCATGGTTTCGGATCGGATACGATCTCCTTGCCGCCAAAATTGTAAATTGTGAAAAGAGATACATAATACGAACCTTCCTCTCGGGCGGTCTCCCTGTACAATATCTCCCCGTTTTTCTGATACGCCGCCAGCCCAATTCTGTGAATGTCCTGCGCCACACCGATGTCTCGAACGGCCGGCCAGTGGTTTTGGGAAGCGCTGGTCCTGACCGCATAATAGAAACCGGTAACATTCGGAGGGATGATGCCGCCGATTTTAAGATGTAGTTCTATGGCGTATGCGGATTCCTGCAAACCCGCAATCGTATCCTCGTGGAAGCTCGATGATGCCTTGTCAATCGAACAGGGAGAGTATGTATTGACCTCCGGACTATTCTTGCTCGGCAGCCAGTTACCGCCCGAATAGGCCAGGACTATGATCGTATGGAAGCTGTTCACAGACAATTCAAGATCGCAGTTTCCGGCGTCAGATTTCAATTCACGGACTTGCTTCCCGTCAACCAGCACACGCAAGTCAATTCCGCACCGGTTGATATCCCATGAAACATTGTAGATGTTTTCCTTAATTTTTTTTACGATAATTGTAAATGATTCGATTTTGAACATCGGGGTGATAATAATATCCACGCCCTGGCTAGGGGACAGGTTGGCATAATTGGCACAGAGTTTATATGAATAGGCAACACCATACTGAACATCCGTATCCTCAAAGCTGCCATGCGCCTCATTGGTTAGTACGGTTTCCTTCCCGCCTTGAGTCCGGCGGATAGTGACGCCCGTGCTGTTTTTCGGCGCGTTCCAGGTAAGCCGAACGGTCGTGTTCATCTGCTCGGCGTGCGCATCGGTGACATCCGCAAGAAGGACCATGGTTTTTCCCCTGGCGGAAGAGCATACTCCATACCTAACCGCAAAAACAGCGTAGCTATACCACTGCCCCGGCAAAATCGTTTTGTCGCGGTAGGTCGTATCTTTGGTATTGTCAACCAGCACTTGTCCGTCCATTTTGCTGCTTGGTATTTCTTTACCCTGTTTTCTGACGAGCCGGTAGCTTATCCCTTGCTCTGATGAGGGCGTCCAGTTAATATTCGCAACACCGGCTAAACTGTCCTGACCGACTGAGAAGCCCTTGCAGCTTTCCGGCGGTGTTGATTGCAGATAACTGACAGCAGGCTCGAAATCAACGCAATCACGCAAGATTGCCACACACTCGTCCGCCTTCCCGGACGGAGAGAGTTTCCCGGCATTCGCAAACCTCATACGAGCCTGGGAAAGCGCTGTGTTAATCTGCGCTTCAAAGGAAGATACGTTAAGTCCGGGGAATCTGCCGATAATGCCGGCAACCGCTTCGGAGGCTTTTTGGAACATTTTATCGGCAAGCAGTTTTCGCAGGTCGTTTACCGGCTTTTCATACTTCTTTTCTTCCGAGGAAATACGGGCCTCCAACTCATCGGTCTTGCTCTTTTCACCCGGATCGGCAGACTGTGCCTTGGACAAAGAACTACGCGCTAATTCAAAGTCGCTCTTGCGCAGGGCCTGTTCCGCGGCAGCGAAGTATTTTGCAAACATTGCGGCGCTCGAAAATACGAACCCGCATTCAGGACACTTATCCAGGGAAACAAGTACGTTTTTGTGACACCTCCTGCACTGCTTATAAAGCGCCTGTCCGCAGTTCGAACATTTGTTTACTCCTTGCGCTTCCGTCATATCTGCAAACTCATCAATCAGGATCTGGCAGTGGGGACACTTGATATGAAAAACCACCTTTGACGGAATATAAGGGTCGGCTTGTAATCCCGCTTCCTTATTATAGATAGCGGCCGATACCTCATAGTCCTCAAAGACGGCGGAGATTTCTTTTATACATGCTTCGGCAAATTTGGGCTCTAACAAATCCTGTTTGGAAAGGGACTTCATGGAAGAGAACAACTGCGTCAGGGACGGAGTTTTATATTTCAGGTATGCGTCATAGCCCTGGCGGTGCTCTTCTTCATCGAATACATAGGTCTTGCCATACGAACTCAGATCAACGAGGAGATGACCAACGTTATCAGTTCGAGTAGAGTAGTCCTGGG
>JAITRV010000125.1 GCA_031288215.1 Spirochaetaceae bacterium
TTCCGCATGGAAGATCGTGGCCCTCACCTGCGACAACAACGGCATTTCCGAGGATGCCAAGGTAAAATTTGACATTGCCGTTACCATTGTGGAAAAGGCGAAAAAATACGGCATCACGGAGGAGCGTCTTTTCATCGATCCCCTGGTAACGACCATCAGCACCAACAGCAATTCCCTTTTGAGTTTCAACGAGACTTTGATCAACATCAAAAAGAAATACCCTGAGATTCACATTACCTCAGGCTTAAGTAATATCTCATTCGGTATGCCCTTCAGGAAAGCGATAAACCAGCAGTTCCTGACCCTGGCGATGAATGCCGGCATGGACAGCGCGATCATGGACCCCACATCGGACGATATGCGGGCGACCCTCTATGCGGTGGAAGCCCTGCTGGGCCGGGACCGGAACTGCCGGAAGTATCTGACCGCCTTCCGCAAGGGGCTTATCGGGCCGAAAAAAGACCGTTAGGAGGGATCAGGGTGGGCTCATGGCAATTCGTAGTAATTGCTTAATTTTTTTTACAAATATTTTGCCCTGGGGTAAGATATTATAGTATCAAGCAAGGAGCGTAAAAACATGGTTGATTTGGAGAAATTGAAACAACTTGTTGGAGCGTTGGACGAGGATCAGGTACAAGAGATTCTTGACCGGTTTATCAATTCTAAACCATCAAGTGATGAAGCCCGGCAAATAATGTCCGCCTGCCAGCAGGGCATGGAGATCGTGGGTATTAACTTTGAAAGTGGCGAATACTTTGTGGGGGACCTGATATTCGCGGGAGAGCTCCTCACCTCCTGTATCGAGAAACTCAAGCCCCTCTTGGGAACCGGCAATAGCGGGAACAAGGGCACTATCGTGCTGGGAACCGTTGAAGGGGACATCCACGACATCGGAAAGAATATCTTCAAAGGGATGGCCGAAGCCGCCGGTTTTAAGGTAGTGGATATTGGGATCGATCAATCCCCCGAGACCTTTGTTGATGCGGTAAAGGGAAACAAGTCCAAAATCGTCGGATTTTCCGGGGTGCTTACCCTGTCTATTGACTCCATGAAGCGGACGGTGGAGGCCTTCAAGAATGCCGGGCTTAGGGATGGAGTCAAAATCATCATCGGCGGGAACGCAGTGAGCCAGGAAGCTTGTGTTTACATCGGAGCCGATGCGTGGAGTCAAAACGCCGCAGAAGCGGTTAAGACCTGTGGGGCTTGGATATAACGATAACAAGGAGGAACAGTATGCTTTATGAAGATCATCTGAAAATTCGGGAGGATCTGCTTGCCGGAAGAATCCCGAAACGTTTATTTATCCGCCTGACCTTTACTTTGGAGGCAGCATGCGGTCTTGCAGGGCTGGATCTGTGCAGAGCTCACTACGACCCGGAAATTAAAAACAAGGCGATGCGTTCTATTTGTGAGACTTTTTATTCAGACACGTTTCCCATTGAAAACGTGCGCTTTCCCGCCGTCTATCAGACCCTGGGGGCGAAGAACTGGGTAATGAGTTCCAACGGAATGATGCAGCACCCGGAAATAACATCCTTCACCCCGGATGATTATGAGTCCTTTATTGAAAATCCCTATGCGGTTATTCTGGAAAAGGTCCTTCCTAAAATCTGCAAGGCCCTGGAGGGCGACAAATTCCATGCAGCCCTGGCCTTTGCCAAGGCTTATAATCTGTTTCTGCAAACCGCCGGACAAGAAGGTGCCTCCATCGCCGAGATTTCCAAAGAATTCGGCTATGTTCCCGGTTGGTTTGTCGGCGGCTTCTGTGAAGCCCCTTTTGATTTCATCGCGGATCAGCTCAGGGGCTTTAAGGGCATTAACATTGATGTGCGCCGTTGTCCTGATCTCCTTGAGCGCGTCGTAAACGCCGCCCTTCCCTTGATGCTTAAACTCGCCATACCCCGGAAGGTTCCCCTGAATCACATCGTGTTTATCCCGTTGCACCTTGCACCCTACTTGAGGCCTAAAGACTTCGAGCGCCTGTACTGGCCAAGTTTTGAAAAGTTGGTAAGTACCTGTGCAGATACCGGTATCAGATCCTTTCTCTTTGCGGAGGTTGACTGGACACCCTATGTCAGCTTTCTCGAAAAATTGCCCAAAGGAACCATCATTCAGTTTGAACGAGGGGACTATAAGAAAATCAAAGAAACTTTCGGAAACAAACATGTTTTCGGAGGTTTCTTTGATCCCACCATGACCTTGACTCACTCCAAAGAGGAGTGTATCGACTGGGTAAAGCGGATGCTCGATGTCTGTGCTCCCGGTGGAGGGTTCTACTTTGGCTTCGATCGGCATGTTCTCGATATTAAAAGTATTGATGTCAAGAAGTTGCAGGCAGTCTGTGACTATGTTCACCTGAACACCAATTATTAATGGAGGCATTCTATGGACGACAGAAAGTATTATCAGGATTATGAAGATTTTCAGAAGGAACATCCCGAGATTGACCCTTCCTGGCGGGAATTTGTCGAACCCGTTGTGATTGGTGCGGACGATGGGGTGTTTAATTTTATCTGTGGTTATATTCTGATTTAGAAATTGAGATTTATAAAAAAACGGTAGGCCCCGAAGTCCTCCCGCTATACCGGGGGGACTTCGGGGCTCTGCGGCTCCCTGAAAGCCCTGTATAGCAAGAGGGCGTTGATGATTGCGGTGGCTACGAGGCCTTTTCTGCCCCGGGCGATAATGTTGCCTTCGGGCTCTGCGTGGCCAACTGTTATCTGATTCCCCTGGATACGGTTCCCATGCTTACCTACAGCGCGGGGTACTATTCCATGACGGATATGATGAAGAGCACCCTCCCCTTGCAGATAGGGATCATCATCATTATGAGTCTCTGGATCCCCTTCATCGGCGCTATCCTGGGTATGTAAGTCCGGGGAGCTTACCCGATGGTGGTACCGGTGAAGGGCTCCCCCCGGAGGAGCTTTTTCAGGTTGGGGAGGTCCCGGCCTGCGGCGCAGATCACCCTGAGACCGATCTTTGCCCCGTGGCGGCTTGCCACGGGATCGAAGGGCACGTTCTTCCCCGGGACCCACTCATCGCCGACCAGGGCCCGGAAATCGGCCCAGGAGAGGGCTTCCAGGGGCTTCGCCTCCGGGTCGAGCCGGGGATCGGCGGTGTAGACTTGGGCGATGTTGGAGAGGTTTATCACCGTATCCGCCTGGAACCGTTCCGCCAGGAGCACCGCATCGTAATCCGAGGAAAAGCCCGGTTTCCATCCCGCCGCCACCAGGACCCGGCCCGCGAGCGGCCCCGCCTGGGTGGGGTCTATCACCACCTCCTGGGTACACCATTCCCCCAGGGCAGCCTTGATGAGTTGGGCGTTGAGCCGGGTCGCCATAATGCCTATCCGGTCGGCCTCTTCGTCCACTGCGGCGGCGCAGATGTTCCGGTAGGCCCGCTGCCAGGCCCGGGCGGGTCCGCCCCCGCCTATCACCAGGATGAACCGGCGTTCTTCATCTTCCCGCAGTAAATCCCCGATGAGGGACACAAAATCCTTTATGAAAGCCTCATCGAGGCTGTCGGGGGCGACGAGAGACCCCCCCAGGGAAATAACCGTCATCATCTCGATCTCCTTTCGATAGGGATGGCGGCGCCCGGTTCGGACGGACGCTCCGCCGTTTCAATTATAACATCACTCCAAAGGGACGTATAGGATTCGGCCTCTCCCAGGGCTTCCTCCCAGAAGTTCTGCAAGGCGTACTCCCGATCCCGGGAGACGGTTTTTCCCCGGACCTCCATCCGGGATAAAACCGTCTGATCCCGGGTAAAGGCCACTCTCCGGTTGTCCAGGTTACCGAAATAGTACTGCCGGGGATTTTCAGGGAGTTCAAAGTCAGGGGGAGCGCGGCCCGCCCCCAGAACCGGGTCCAGGGGGACCCAGCCGAAACCGTCTATCCAGAATTCCGCCCAGAAGTGGCGGCTGGTGGATCGGTCCTCCCGGATAAGCACCCCCGATAGGGGGATGGCGGGGACGGCGGCGGCCCGGGCCAGGGCGCAAAAAAGCAGGGCCGCCCCATAGGAATCCGCCTGTCCCCTCTCCAGGGCCTCCACGGCGCCCCCCTCCTGAGGCTCCTGCCCTATACCCCCCTGGTCGATGAGCCATTCGTAGAGCCGCCGGGCCTTGAGGTAGGGGTTCTGCTCCCGCTGGATAATTTCCGCGGCCTTGGCCTCTATCCCGGGGTCGTCCGAGGGAATCAGGGGGCCCGGAAGGGTATAGACGGTTTTTATCGGAGAAGTCCCCCGGCTCCGGATTTGGGCGGAGTTTACCTGGGTTTCCACCGCATAGACCTCCACCCGATAGGAGAGGGCGATCATCCGGGTGGTATTTTTCTGCATATCGTTCAATTTGAACAGGGTCGTATCCCGGTAATTTTCCACAAAGGGTTCTTCGGTCCGCCTCAGGTGTTGAACCACCGGCTGGGAAGCGGAAACCACCGGGTGGGGGAACCACAGGTAAAGGGTATTGGGCCCGGAATTCTTTCCGGTTTGTATTTCCACATTATAGGAAACCTCATAGGTCAAGCGGTCCTGGTAGACCTTGGCGCCCGGCTTGCCGGTTACTTCAAAAAAAACCGGCGCCGAGTTCCCCCGGAGGGTCCGGACCTCCAGGTTCCCGCTTACGGCCCCATCGGGAATCCGGACCTGGATTTCCTTATCGTGCCACTGCTCATAGCCGAATTCGTTCTCGAAGACCTCCACCCCGGGAAGGTTTTCCCCCGGACCGGTTTCAGTTTCCCGGGTAAAGAAGACCCCGCTGCCATTGCGGGTAAAGCCGAAGTTGCTGCCCTGGAGGATTATCAGGTCCCCGATGGAACCGGAGGCGGGCTCCACCGAGAGAATCCTGGGGGTCCTGCCGATTCCGTCCTCTTCCACCGGCAGGGGCAGGGATTCCCGGTGAAAGATCAGCCGGGGGGCGCTGGTTTTGTTTTTCCGGTGGAATCTGACCAGGGCGGATTCCCCGAAATCGGGGATCCGCACCCTAATCCGGCTATCGGTCCATTCGATATAAGAGGATAAGGTGGGGTTCATATTGGCGATGGTCAGGTAGGCCCCCTCCTGGGTATCGCCGAAATTTTCCCCCGTAACGGTCAAAATTTCCCCGGGAAGGACGGCGGCGGGACTTACCGAGAGGAGTACCGGCTTCGCCTTCCCGCAAGCGGCGCAAGCGGTGCAAGCGAGCAGGAGCAGGCAACAGAGGCCCCGGAGAAACAGAAACCCCGCCGGCCTCCCCGGGGCAGGCTGCTTATGGTTCGATGGGGTGATCCGGGTCGGTATTTTTTTCCTCCGAATAGGGATGGAGTCGTAGTTGTATTTCAATCCGGGCATCCTCCGAGGACCGCTTCGATCCCAGGGGGAAAAAATAAATCTGTTCGCCAAACTCCAGGGGGATGGTCTGCATGGTCGTATGATAGCGGATTCCCTCATTGGGCACGTTGATCCATATTTGCCCCAACGCCACCAGCACGTTGGTACCGTCACTCTTGAAAAGGGGGGTAAACTGCACCACCACCAGGATATTTTCCCCCACCAAGCGGAGTCCCACGGGCTTTCCGGGGATGGTAACCTTGGAATTGGTGGAATTCCATACCTCCCCCGCGGTCTCCTCGACCACCCGGGCTATGATATCCAGGACCACCGCCCGGTCTTCTAATCCCCGAAACATTTCCTCCTGGGCCCGGATCATGGGGTTGGCGCTTATGAACAGAATGCTTCCAAGGACCACCAGGGGTTTGCAGGTCATCAGTTTGACGCCCTCCTGGCCTGGTAGTCCGCTTCCTTCACAATGACCGGTTCCCCGGAGACCGTAAATCTCCGGCTCTCCGGGAGGTGGATAATGACCATATCGTCGGCGCCCCCATTATTGAGGTATTGCAGAATATCGTTCATCCCGGAGACCGGGATGAACCCCTGGACATCCAGACCCCTGCCGTCTGCCACCGCAGGCTCCTGCAGGGCCGGGCCGGACAGCCGGCCGGTCAGCATCATCGCCAGAGCCAGGATCACCGCCGCCGCGGCGGCCGCCACCGGCAGGGGCAGGGAAACGGAACGCCGCCACAGGGGGGATCGGGCTTCTTCCCGGAGCCGGACCTCCCGGGGCCCTTCCTGAAAACGGGGGCTCAAATTCCGCCAAACCCGCTGCTGAGCCGCTTCCGCCGCCGTATCGGGGCATGCCCCCCCTCGGGAAAGGGCGCGGTACTGTTCCAGCCGGGTCCTGCACTCCGGGCATACCGCAAGATGGGCCTCCATTTTTTCTTTCCAGGGAGAAGGGAGTTCCTGATCACGATACATGGATAGAATTTCATGATTCGGACACATCGTCGCCATCTTTTCAGCCATCCTAACCACCATCCTTCGCCAAAAACCCGGCTAAACGTTCACGGGCTCTAAACACCCGAACTTTAACATTCCCTTCACTTATCCCAAGGGCCCGTCCAATCTCTCGATAGTTCAATTCCCCATACTCTTTCAAAATCAGCACGATCCGTAAATTATCCGGCAGTCGATTCAGGGCTTCCTGAATCTCGCTCCGGCTCTCCTCTTTCAGCAGAATACTTTCACCGGTCTCCTGGTTCTGGTTAAGTTCCCGGAAGGCCTTCTGGTAGGCCCGGCGCTCCCGGTCCTTCCGTTTCGCATAATTGAGCGCGGCGTTCTTAACCACCCGGATAAGCCAGTATTTTGCCTCCTCCGGAGAGGGAAATACCATGTTCTTTTCATAAAGCCGAACATACGCCTCCTGACAGAGGTCCTCTGCCGCCCCTTCATCACCGACTACCCGGTAGGCCACCCGGAACAGTACCGAGAAGGTTGAATCATACAGGCGGCGGAATTCCGCCAAGGACATCTTCCTATCTCTATTTTGAAACAAGTTATTTCCCCGATCGTTACAAATAATCCGATATTTATTCCCGGCGCCACAGGGTACCGGTAGGGCCGTCTTCCAACATTATTCCCCGGCACTTCAAGGTATCCCGAATCCTATCCGCCGTCGCAAAATCCTTCCGCTTCTTCGCCTCCTTCCGTTCCGTGATAAGCGCCTCGATCTCCCGTACCTCCTCCGGGTCCTCCTCCGCTTTCCCCTCAATGCCCTTTTCCAGTCCAAGTCCCAGGACCCGGTCCATGTCAAAGGCTACGGCCAGGGCGTCGCCGGGGGGGAGCGCCGGATCCCGAAGAAGGGTCCAGAGGCCCGCCAGGGCCTTGGGGGTGGAGAGGTCCTCATCCAGAGCCGTATCAAAGGCCCCGCGATATTCCCAGGCCTTCCCCTCAAAAGAACCATCCCCGGCGCCGGCGGCCTTATCCGCCAGGGAGCGGATCTTTTCGAGCAGAGACCGCCGGGCGTTTCGGGCGCCCTCCAGGGCATCAAAGGAAAATTGCAGTTGGCTCCGGTAATGCCCCCCCAGGAGGAAGTACCGGTAATCCAGGGGATCATACCCGGCTTCCGTCAGGGCTTGCAGGGTGAGAAAGCCCCCGGCGGATTTTGACATCTTCCCTTTATCCATAACGATGAATTCGTTGTGGATCCAGTACCGCACCCAGGGGTGGAGTCCTGTGGCGGCTTCACTTTGGGCGATTTCGTTGGTATGGTGGATGGGGATATGATCGATCCCCCCGGCGTGGATATCGAACTGCTCCCCCAGATATTTGATACTCATGGCGGAACATTCGATATGCCAGCCCGGATAGCCCCTGCCCCAGGGGCTGTCCCAGACCAGGGCTTGGTTCTCAAATTTGCTCTTGGTAAACCAGAGCACAAAATCCTGGGGGTTCCGTTTGTTCTTATCCACCCCTACCCCGAGGCGGGCCCCCGCCCGGAGTTCCTCGGGCCGGATCAGGGCCAGTTCCCCGTAGCCCGGGAAGCGGCTCACGTCGAAGTAGAGGTTCCCCCCGGCGGAATAGGTAAACCCCCGATCCGCTATCCGCCGGATAAGATCGATCATATCGCCGATATGATCCGTGGCCTTACAGATCACCGTGGGAGGATCGATGTTCAGGCGGCGCGTATCGTTAAAAAAGGCCTGACTGTAAAAATCGGCGATTTCCAGGACCCCTTTGCCCCGTTCCTCGGCACTTTTTACCATTTTATCATCGCCGCTGTCGTTATCCCCGGAAAGATGCCCCACATCGGTGATGTTCATCACATAGTTTACCCGGAAACCCCGGCGCTTGAGGGTTTTTACCAGGAGGTCGTGGAGGACATAGGCCCGGAGGTTCCCGATATGGGCATAATTGTAGACCGTGGGACCGCAGCCGTAAAATCCGACCTGGCCGGGGGTAATCGGTTCAAAGGTTTGCAATTCCCGTCCCAGGGTGTTGTATAACGTAAAGGCCATAGAAACTCCGCCGAAAAATCAATATAATAAAACAATTTCATCGAACGAAACAATCGAACGAAAAATTATACAACCGAAGGCCATGCTTATGTCTACCATACGAGAATTACTGGAAAAAATCAATACGGAAAAGGGCTTTACCGGCATTATTCGTTATAATGAACCCATGGCGGCTCATACCACCCTCCGCGTCGGGGGCCCCGCGGATGCCTGGGTCCGGCCCGAGGGGGACGGCTTCCCCGGCTATGCGGCGGCCCTCCTCCGGGAGGCCCGGGCCCGGGGGGTCCCGGTCTTTATCCTGGGCGGGGGGGCAAACCTGGTGGCGGCCGACCGGGGCATCCGGGGGATAGTCCTGGACACCTCCGGCTGGACCGGCTGTGCGGCGGAGCCGGGGGTACCGGACCTGTGGGTCCGGTCCGGTACCCCCGTGGAGGCCCTGACCGCGGCGGCGGCGGAACAGGGCCTCGGGGGGCTTGAGTTCCTGGCGGGGATGCCCGGTTCTGCCGGAGGGGCGGTGTGGATGAACGCCCGCTGTTACGGGTCTTCCGTTTCGGATGTCCTGGCGGAGGCCGAATTCCTCGATGAATCCCTGGAATTCCGCTCCGCCCCCATGAGGGCGGAAGATTTTTCCTATAAGCGGAGCCCCTTTCAAACGCGGCGGGATTTGATCCTCTCCGTCCGGTTCCGCCTGAGAGAGCGGCCCCCCGCCGAGATCCTCCGGGAGATGGAGGGGTACCGCCGGGACCGGGAGGAGAAGGGGCATTACCGTTTCCCCTCGGCGGGGTCGGCCTTTAAGAACAACCAGGACTTCGGGAAGCCCACGGGGAAGATCATCGACGAACTGGGGCTGCGGGGCTTGCGGATCGGGGGGGCGGCGGTGGCGGATTACCACGGCAATATCATCATCAATACCGGAGGCGCCCGGGCGGCGGATATCCGCGCCCTGGTGGAGACCCTCCGGGAGAAGGTCCGTTCCTCCCTGGGCATACTCCTGGAACCGGAAATCCTCTTTGTGGGGGACTGGCCCCCCCCTCCGCCCCCGGAGGGGGTTCTCTTGAAACGGTAAGGGTCCCCACCGTTATGGCCGGCGGCTCCGTTGGCATCTACCCCCTCTCCGCCGGCCTTGCTCGGGGTCATTGACAAATCGGGAACGGGGTTCTTATACTGGTAATCGGTTCATAACGTTCATACTACGAGGGAGTGCATGTCCAATCATCTGCAATTATCCTTTGTGAATTTTAAAAAGGGTGCCTATATTATGATGGAGGGTAGAGAAGATACCGACCGCTTCTTTATTATACGCCAGGGAAAGGTGCGGATCTTCAAGAAAGTGGAGGTGGTGGCGGAAGGACGGGGCAATATCTTAGGGCCGGGGGATTTTTTTGGAGTCATCACGGCCATGTCCTCCCATAACCATATTGAAACCGCCCAGGCCCTTACCGATTCGGTGTTGATATCGGTCAGAAAGGACCAATACGTTGCCCTGATTCAGAACAATACCCCGGTGGCGATGAAGATTATCCTTCAGTTCTCCCAGCGGATGCGATACCTGGACGAAGTCCTGACGCGGCTTACCCTGAAGAACCTCGCTGAGGACCATCCCGCCCATCTCTATGACGTGGGAGAGTACTACGCCGCCCGGAACCAGTATAACCAGGCATACTATGCCTATCATCAGTATATAATGTACTGTCCCCAGGGAGAAAAGGTGCAGACGGCCCGGGGACAAATGATGAAGATGGCCCCCTATGTGAATGGGTTACAATTCTCCTTTGGCCCGGAAGAATCGACCCGTTCTTATGGCCGGGATACCATGATCTTCTCCGAAGCGGAGCCCGGGGATGAGCTGTACATCATCCGGAAAGGGGCGGTTAAGATCGTCAAGATCGTGGATAACCAGGAGGTCCTCCTGGCGGTCCTGAAAGAGGGGGATATCTTTGGGGAAATGGCCCTGTTGGAATCCAAACTCCGGTCGGCCAGTGCCGTGGCCTATGAGGATTGCGAACTCCTGGCGATTAACCGGATCAACTTTGAACGGATGGTGGGAACCCAGCCCCAGATCATTGCCCGGCTTACGACCCTCCTCTCGGAGCGGATCTGGTTCATCTATAAACAACTGGCCAACACCCTGATCAAGAATCCCCTGGGGAGGATGTATGACGCGCTGCTGATTCAGCTTGAAAAGAACCGGGTTTCCATGAAAAACTTCGGAAGATATACCTTTGATTTCGGCCCCCAGGAACTGCTCAACATGGTGGGGCTTTCCGGAACCGAGGGGAACGCGGTGCTGTGGAAGCTGCTGGAAAACCGGCGGATCAATGTACTCGAGGATAAGTTACAGGTAGAGGATATTTCTGAAATCCAGCGGCAGACTGAATATTACCGGAAGCTGCAAGGGTTTGAAAAAGCCCGGCACGCGGCGGACCGCCGGGCATAGGCCCTTTTACGGATCGCAAAATCCGCCGATACTAAAATGAGGAATAGGATGATATTCACCAAAGGGATCGCGAAAGGGATCGCGTATTGTTTGGTCCTGGGGGGCTTGCTCTTGGCCGCCCCGGTACCGGCTCAGACCGGGGGAGCGGGGGATGCGGCCCCGGTGGATGCGGAGGAGCCCGGCGGGGAGGGGCAGCTCCCCCGGAGTTTCCGGGGGATATCCCTGGGAATGGGGCTTGAGGATTTGAAAAGCGCCCTGGCGGAGGATGGACTTTTCCACTTCCGGGGGGACCGGGATGTCTCCTTCCTTCCCCGGCAAGATCAGAGCCTCGTGGAGACCACGGGTTTTTCCTTCATCCGCCGGGCCTTCTTCCAACTCCGGGAGGGGGAGGTCTTCATCATGGCCTTTTCCCTGGACCCGGCCCTGATCGATCACTATTCGATATTCACCAATTTTGTCAAGAAATACGGAGCCCCCCAGCGGCTGGATCCGAGCCAGGCGGTTTGGGAGTCCGCCGATACCAGGATCGCCCTGGAACGGCCCCTGACGGTGAAATACATCGACCGGAGGGTATTTGCCGACATCATCGGGGAATCCTCGGTGAAGGAATCCGGGGAGGTTTTTGCCCGGGAGGAGTTCCTCCGTGGTTTCTAAGCCCCCTCCCGCCGGGGGCCGCCGGGGCAGCTTCCGGTACCGGCGGCGCCTTACCGTCCTGACGGCCCTCTTCGTCTTTACCGGGGCTCTGGCCTGTACCCCTTCGGAGCAGCGGCTGGAACAGCGGCAACTGATCCTGGAAAAAGCCGGGGGCGGGGAGGTGTCCATCCGGGCGGAAATCGCCCGGACCGACGAAGATCGGGCCCGGGGCCTCATGTACCGGAAACAGCTTCCCGACGGGGAGGGGATGCTCTTCGTCTTTGACCGGGACCGGATCCTCAGTTTCTGGATGAAGGACACCGTGATCCCCCTCTCCATCGCCTTCATCGGCTATAACGGCCGGATCCTGGAGATCCGGGATATGCAGCCCCGGGATCTTTCCTCGATCCGGTCCGGCAGGGCCGCCCGTTATGCCTTGGAGGTGCCCCAGGGCTGGTTTGACCGGGTCGGCATTACCGCCGGGGACCGGCTTATCCTGGATTTTGAGGGGTCTATGGGGCCTATGGGGCCTTAAACCGGAGTCCCCCGGAAATTGTCGAATCCTTCGGGGCTTACTTGACATAGCAAATTAATAAATTCATAATAAATGAAAGATAATTTTTTGATTGAGTGTCCTTCGTGTCATGCCCCAGAGGCCTGTAGTGTTTCATAGATACGAAGGTTATGTAAAAATAAGTGCGTAACAGGATAATTTTGCGGATTAAAGAGGGGTGCACTTATGAAGAAAAACGAGTTAACGCCGGTCATCAGGGTTGATCCGGAAAAATGCGTGAACTGTCATGCCTGTATCGCCGCGTGTCCGGTAAAATACTGCAACAACGGCGCCGGGGACAAAGTAACCATAAACCACCAGCTTTGTATCGGCTGCGGAAGCTGTGTCCATGCCTGCACCCACCACGCCCGCCTCATCGTAGATGACTCCGGGGAATTCTTCAAAGCCCTGGACAAGCGGGAACGGATCATCGCCATTGTTGCTCCGGCGGTGGCTTCCAATTTTCCCGGCCGCTATCTCAACCTGAACGGCTATCTGAAATCCCGGGGGGTAGAGGCGGTTTTCGATGTGAGTTTCGGCGCGGAACTCACCGTTTTTTCATATCTGCGGTATATAAAGGATCATCGGCCCAGCTTCTGCATATCCCAGCCCTGTCCCGCCATCGTTACCTATATCGAAATCTACCATCCGGAACTCCTCCCCTATCTGGCCCCGGCGGACAGCCCCATGTTGCATATCATGAAAATGATCCGGGAATACCATCCCCAATACCGGAATCATAAGATCGCGGTCCTCTCCCCCTGTATTGCCAAGCGGCGGGAATTCGACGAGACGGAGATAGGGGATTTTAACGTTACCTTTATTGCCCTCTATGAATACTTGAAAAATCAGGGGGTGGACCTCGCCTCGTTCAAGGCGCTCGACTACGACAATCCCCCGGCGGAACGGGGGGTAACCTTCTCCATGCCCGGGGGGCTCCTCATTACCGCGGAACGGGACAGCCCCGGCATCGGACGGGTAACCCGGAAGATCGAAGGGGTCCATACGATTTACCCCTACCTGGCGGATGTGGCGAATACCATAAGAGCCGGGGGCGGCGGGAATGGGGAACTGCCCCTCCTGGTGGATTGCCTGAACTGCGAAAGGGGCTGCAATGGGGGAACGGGGACCCGGAACAGTGAAACCCCCATGGACATCCTGGAGGCCCCGATCTGGAGACGCCGGGCCGAGATGGAGGCGAAATACGGCGGATCGAAATCCGCGGAAAAGAATCAAAAAAACGTTTTTAAGGTTCTTGCCCATTACTGGAAAAAGGGCCTTTACGACCGTTCCTACCAGGACTTTTCTAAAAACTATACCATTAGCATACCGAAGGAGCAGGAACTCACGGAGGTTTATAAAAAACTGCGGAAATACGGCCCCGGGGATATCTATGACTGTAACACCTGCGGTTACGGGACCTGTTACGGCATGGCGGTAGCGGTTTTTAACGATCTTAACCGGCCGGAGAATTGCCACCACTACGATCTTTCCCTCATTGAGGAGGATAGGGAAACCATAGAGACCCTCAATAAAAACCTCGGCGGCCAGGTTGATAGATCTTTAAGCTTTATGAAGGGTATCAACGACCTCATTAATACCCTGAATGAACAGATTATGAAGCAGGCTTCCGCCATTGAGGAATCCTCCGCGGCCATTGAGCAGATGATGGCGACCATCAACAATACCGCAACGATGGCCCAAAAGAAGCAGTCGGCCATTCAGGACCTGGTGGAGGATATGGAACAGGGCCGGGCATCCATGCGACAAACGATTGAAGCGGTGGGAACCATCACCAGGGGGGTGGAAGGGGTCGGCGCCACCATCAAGGTGATCAGCGGCATCGCCGCCAATACCAACCTGCTTTCGATGAATGCCGCCATTGAGGCGGCCCATGCCGGGGATGCGGGGAGGGGCTTCGCGGTAGTGGCCGGTGAAATTCGCCGGCTGTCCGAGACGACCCGGGAGAATTCCCGGAATATCGCCAATACCCTCACCGGCGTCATCGACGGCATAAAGGCCACCACCGACCGTTCCTCCGCCACCGATACGCTCATCAACACCATGGCGGAGGAGATCAACGGCTTTGCCCTGACCATGACGGAGCTTATCAACAGCCTGGGGGAACTATCCATCGGAAGCCGGGAAATCACCACTGCCCTGGTCCTTCTGCGGGAGAACGCGGAGGCCATAAAGGACGGCTATCATGATATGATGAATAAGACCCGGGAACTTGAAACATCCATGGAACTCATCACCGAGATGAGCGAGGCGGAAGCGTAACGGGAGACCCGGGGGTTCATCGTCCAATGGGTGCGGTGGACAGGGCCTATTGACGCGGGAGCCCCGGACTGATAGAATTTATAGTATTATGACCGATATTCACAATGATGTCCTGGAAGATGAGGATTTTGATACCATCCTTTCCTCCGATATAGATTTTACCGGAACGCTGTATTTTGAAAAGCCTTTTCTTATTCGGGGGAAGGTTTCCGGGGAAATAAGCGCCACGAGCCTTTTGGTCGTGGATGAGGCGGCGGTGGTGGATGCCAATATCAATGCGACTACCGTGGTCATAAGGGGAGTGGTCACGGGGAATGTTACCGTATCCGATAGGGTTGAACTCTCCAACACAGGAAAATTGACGGGAAACGTGATTGCGCCGGAAATATGTATGGAAACCGGCTGTATTTTTAATGGTTATTGTACCATGACGGATCGGAAGGCCGTCGAACAGTCGATATGAGAAAACGGCTCTGGCAATTTTCCTGGATTTTTTGTTTCCTTTTGATGCTCCCGAGGAGTGCCTTTGCCCAAACCAAACTCGATGCCGTTCAGGAATACCGGAATGGGAACTACGAAAGGGCGGTTTCCATTTGCCGGGACGAAATCGCGGTGAATCCCACGAATGTGGAAGCCCATGTGGTGATAAGCTGGAGCCTGATCCGGCTGAACCGCTACGAAGATGCAAAGACTTATGCCCTGGCGGGCCGGAATATCAGCCGTTACGATCCCCGGTTAGTGGAAGTCCTCGGGGAGGTGAACTATTTTCAGGGACAGAACAACGATGCCCTCCAGTATTTTCAAGAGTATATCAACCTTGCCCCGGAGGGACAGCGGATAGAGACGGTGTATTATTTTATCGGAGAGATTTACATCCGCCTGGGCCGCTTCCGCCATGCCGATATTGCCCTGTCCACCGCGGTTCACCGCCTGCCGGAAAACGCCGCATGGTGGACCCGGCTTGCCTATGCCCGGGAGAGCGCCGGAGACCTCCAGGATGCCGCCGCCGCCTATGAACGGGCCCTCGCCCTCAATTCCCAGCTTTCCGATGCCCGCCGGGGTCTGGATCGGACCCTCCAGGCCCTGGGAAACCGCTAATCCCGTGTTTTCCGTTACCCTGCAAACCCTGGGTTGTAAGTTAAACCAGCTTGAAAGCGAATCCCTGGCCGGGGCCTTTCACCGGGCGGGGTTTCCCCTCCTTCCCTGGGACCCCCAAAAGGAGGGGCCTCGCCCCCCCGCACAAAAAGCCCCGCCGGGGCTTTTTGTGGTTAACACCTGCACCGTTACCTCCAAGGCCGAGCAGAAGGCCCGCCGGATAATCCGAAAGGTCCTGAAAGAACATCCCCATGCCTGCGTGATCGTGACCGGCTGTTATGCCCAGGTGGAGGCCGCCGCGGTGGCGGCCCTGGACAAAGATCTGGTCCCGGGGCGGCTTTTTGTGGTTCCCGGGAGCCGGAAAAGCAGCCTCCTGGATCTGCCGGCGTTTCTGGCGGAGGCGGACAAGGCCGGTTTAAGCCTCCCGGAGCTTCTGGCCCGATGGACTGCCGCGGAGCGGCCTCTCTTCCGGGGAGAACCCGGAGGGTCTTCCCTTGCATGCCCTCCCTCAGGAGGCCCTGATGAAGCCCTTGAGAAAAGCCCCTCCGGGGCCGGGGCCTTCCGCTTTAGCCCGGAGCAATTCTCCTTCCATTCCCGGGCCTTCCTCAAGATCCAGGACGGCTGTGATAAGCGCTGCTCCTATTGCCGGGTAAGCCTGGCCCGGGGGCCCGGTGTAAGCCTGGGGGCGGAACAGGCGCTCTTCCGGCTCCGGGCCCTGGAAGCCGCGGGCTACGGGGAGGCGGTCTTGACGGGGGTCAATATCGGCCGGTACCGGGACGGGCTGCGGGGACTGGGAGGGCTCCTGGAATACCTCCTGGAGGGAACCGAGGCCATTGCCCTGCGGCTCTCCTCGATAGAGCCCGAGGGCCTTGCCGAAGAATTCTTTCAAGCTCTGGGAAACCCCCGGCTCCGGCCCCACTTCCACCTGTCGGTTCAGTCGGGAAGCCGCCGGATCCTGGAAAGGATGGGCCGTTCCTACAGCCCCGAAGAAGTGGAGGAGCTTGCCGCCCGGCTCCGGTCCATCAAGGCCGACCCCTTCCTGGCCTGCGATATCATCACCGGCTTTCCCGGGGAGGGGGCCGGGGACTTTGAAAAAACCTTCGATTTTTGCCGGAGGCTGGATTTTGCCTGGATTCACCCCTTCCCCTATTCCCCCCGGCCCGGAACCGCAGCCTATACCTTTACCGGCGCGGTACCGGCGGAAACCGCGGTAAGCCGGGTGGAGGCCCTCCTGGATCTGGCCCGACAGGGCCGCCGGAACTACCTGGGCCGGTGGATAGGCAAAACGGTAGAGGCCCTGGTGGAAGGGAAAGACCGTCCGGGGGATCCTCCGTCGGCCCTGTCGGACAACTACCTGCGGCTCCTCATCTCCCCGCCAGGATCGGTCCTTCCCCGGGGCAGTAAGATCCGGTGCCGGATCACCGCCCCCGGAGGGGCGGCGCCCCTTTCGGAGCAAGAACTTCCGGGAAAAAAATTTCCCTCACGGATTCCCCGTTTCGACGGATGGGCGGAGCGGCTTTTCCCGGATCCCCGCCCTTCCTAAGCCCCCTCAGCGGGTCCTGCGGCCCGGGGCGCGACCTCTGGACGTATCTTTAAATACATGATAGAATCTTTCTATTATTTATCGTAAAGGAGTTTATATGAAGCAGTATAAAAAGGCTGCGGTCTTTTTGGGAATCTTGGTTCTTATCGCCGTTCCGTCTTTTGGGCAAATTCCCGACATTGACGCAATAGAGGGTTATTTGGACGATCTGGCAGGGGACTTTGCAACGGGCCTTGCCTTTAATTCAAGCCTGGGGCTTTGGTCCGACGCCTATATCGGCAGTATCATCGACGCCCCGCCCCACTTTGGGGTAGGTATTAACGCCGGCGTCACTACCGTCAAATCCAAAGCCTTCACGGGCCTTTTGGATGAGCTGGGAGAGTCCGGTTCGTCTGTCACCGATTTGATTGACAACTTCGGAATACCCATCCCCGCCGCCCTCATTTCGGCCAGGATCGGAGGCTTCACCCTTCCCTTTGACGTGGGTCTCAAGGGGATGTATCTCCCTTCCATTTCTCTGGCGGACATTAATTTCAATTATGCGGTCTTTGGCGTGGATGTCCGCTATGCCCTGCTCGAGGACAAGGGTATTCTACCGGACCTTTCCGTCGGCCTGGGCTATACCTATGTGGGAGGCGGCATTGGGCTTTCTATAGGAGAGAGTCAATCGATTACTTTTACCGGTAAGACGGTAACATTTAGCCAGCCAAAACTCAATATTTCCTGGGGGAACAGTACCCTGGACTTTAAGGTTCAGGTGTCCAAGAAACTGT
>JAITRV010000265.1 GCA_031288215.1 Spirochaetaceae bacterium
TGGGTGAAGACGGCATCGTAATGCTTCGGGTTTAGCCCACCCATCAAACACAAGCAGCCCAGCCGGGGACGGAAGTCCCCCGGCTGGGCTATCTCCGTTACCGGCCTTCACCCCCCGCACAGGCTTCTTACCCCCCGCAAAGCCTCCACCCCAGCCGGCCACGACACCCGCCCCCGGCAGCCGTACCCGCCTCAACGCCGTAAAGGCAGGGCCGGCAGATACTCCCGCCGGAAAAACCGGCACGGGCCGGCTAGATTTTTAGCCGGTCCATGGAGATCTGAAGCCGGGATTTGATGTAGTGATGGATGGTGAGTTTGTCATGGGTTTTCATGGAGGGGTTCAGGAGGATGATCCAGACCCCCGATTCGTCGGAGCGCTTCCCCGCGACGGTCCCGTCGGTCATGATCAGGGAACTGCGGAGCCGCAGCTGGATACCCGGTATTTTGGCGTTGACCGGAAGGTCCATGGGTTTATCAAACCGGACGGCGATACCCGCGGAGCTTATATCCAGGATTTTGCCGTAATACAGGGCGCCCTCGGGGGTCTTGAAGTTCATGGTCGATGCCTGGTCGTCTTCGCAAAAGGCCCGGATGTATTTTCGGCATCCCCGGGCCTCGTTGGCTTCCAGGGCGCTGAGGATGATCTTGGTACTGGCCTGGAGGCCCAGCTTGAGCTGGATATAGCCGCAAGGAAGGGAGAGGCCCATGAGGTACTTCTCCATCAGTACGGGGTTCGTGTTGTAGGACAGGATGCCCAGGCGGCTCCCTTGAGTTTTCGGGTCTTCCTGGATTTCCCGGATATAGGCTTCCCATTTTTCTTCCGGCATTCCCTCGTCAATATTGATAAACATGATAGAACCGGGGAAATGTGCCAGCAGGGACCGGGATCGCTGCGGGTCGCAAGACGCATAGGATTCAAAGCCGCTCATGATAAGAATATCGAGCATCTCATCCTGAATAACGCTTTGGGGATAGAGAAAAAAAATCTTTTTGCCCAGAAAATCAGATTGCCCCATTAAAATATCAGTGCTCCCAAAGCATCAGCGTCCCAAAGAATATCACCCGCGTACAGGTACGATTCGGCGTTCGTACTACTCATTATTAATTTAATAATATATAGTAAATTATGCAAAATCAAGCTAAAATTTTTGAGAAACTTTGTGGTATCGTTGCCCGTCTGCGGGGTCCCGGCGGCTGCCCCTGGGATATAGAACAGACCCCCTCCAGCCTCCGGGGGGACCTGATCGAGGAAACCTACGAGTGCGTGGAGGCCATAGACGAGGGGGATCCCGCCCATATCCGGGAAGAACTGGGAGACCTCTTTCTGCTGGTAACCATGCTTACCCGGATGCACGAGGAAGCGGGGCTCTTTACGGTCTCCGACGTGCTGGAGGGAATCGCGGAAAAGGTCATCCGCCGGCATCCCCATGTGTTCGCCGATGTGAAGGTTCGGGACAGCGCCGAGGTGTTGGAAAATTGGGCCCGGATCAAGGTGGTCGAAGAGGGCCGCAAGCCCAAGGACTCGATCCTCGACGAGGTTTCCCGGGGCCTGCCCCCCCTGGACCGGGCCTGCAAGCTCCAGAAGAAGGCCTCCAAGGCCGGCTTTGACTGGCCCGACGTGGAAGAGGTGTTCCTCAAGGTGGGCGAAGAACTGGACGAACTCCGGGAGGCCCTGGACGCCGCCGGGGAGGAGGATGCCGCATCGGCCCCGGCGGTGGAGGAGGAACTGGGGGACCTCCTCTTTTCCGTGGTGAACCTCTGCCGCTTCTTAAAGGTCGACCCCTCGGTGGCCCTCCAGCGGACCAACGCCAAATTCATCCGGCGCTTTGGGTATATGGAGCAGCGGATGAAGGCGGAGGGCCGGTCCCTGGGGCGGGAGAACGCGGCCCTCATGGAGCGCTACTGGGAAGAGGCCAAGGGCAGCAATTCCCCGGCGGTATCGTAGATGAGCCGGTAGACGCCGGGGATCTGGTCCTCCTCCAGGCTGGAAAAGGCTATCCGGAGGATCCGGTCCCCCAGGGCGATGGCGCCGATGCCGTGCCGGTGGAGCAATTCCTGCCGCAGGGTCTCGGCGTGGATTCCTGAACAGAGGAAGCTCATAAAGTACCCCGAATTGAAGGGCAGGGGGATCAGGGCCGGGTGGGCCGGGTTTAGGGCGATGAAGCGCTTTACCGCGAGGTAACGGTTCTTCAGCAGGGCCCGGTAGCGGTCCTTTTCCCCGGCGCTCCGGGGATCGGCGAGGGTTTTCACCGTGATGCTCTGGGCCGCGGTATTGGCGCAGGAGACCGAGGACCGGATGATCCCGAGGAGCTTCTTCTCCAGGGCCTGGTAGGAGGCCGCCTCCATTCCCCGGGAGCCGAAGGTGAGGAAGCCGGTCCTGAAGCCCCACACGTAGTCTTCCTTGGTGGGGCCGTCGATCTTCACCGCCAGAACCCGGTCGTGGAGGGCGGCAAAGCGGCCGAAGAGGGATTCCTTCTCCGTCTCCTCCTCGTAGAAGAGGCCGAAATAGGCGTCGTCGCAGATCGCCAGGACATCGGCGCCCTCTTCGGCGGCTTCCAGGACGATCCGCTCCAGGCGGTCCGCCTCGTCCCTGGTGGGGGAATAGCCTGAGGGGTTGTTGGGAAAGTTGAAGATGATCCGCACCGCGCCGGTTTTTGCCGCTTCCCTGACGGCTTTTTCTATGGCGGTCATATCAAGCCCCGGACCGGAACCGAAGATGGGGATCTCCCGCAGGGCCGCCCCCCGGCGTTCCTTGAAGATGAGGCTGTAATTGTCCCAGCAGGGGACGCAGACCAGCATGGGCCGGCCTTCATCGAGAAAGAGATCCGCCGTATAGGAAATCCCCGCGGTAATGCCCGGCACCACGGCGGGCAGGGATATCCCGCCGGCCTTGAGGGAGGGGTTTTTGAGGATCATCGTCTCCTTCCACATCCGCCGCACCGGCTCGATCCCCGCGGTCGGGGCATAGACAACCGTTTCTTCCGGTCTCAAGCCGCTCATACTTTCGGCAACCGCGCTCAGGATCAGGGGTTTGCCGCCGTCAAAGGCCATGCCGATGGTGGCATTTGCCCGGCGGGCGCTCTTTTTTGCCTCTGAGGATTGGGCGATGATCCCCTGGGGAAAAAAGATGCGCCGGCCAAGGTTTGACAACAGCCGTCCGGCAATGGTTCCGTCTAAAATTGTGTTGAGTTCAAGGGCTAGATTTTCCATAGTTCTTAACTATTCAGGAATGCCCCTTCCGTGTCAATAAGGTAAAAAATTTTTTCGCAATTTGTAAAAAAAAATCCGTAACCTTCGGCCGTTTCAGGCCTTATAATAAGGGTATATTCATTTTTTACGGGCCGGGCCCTGTTAAAGGTAACGTATGGATTTTGGGGACATTTTGGATGCCTGGGAGGGCGGGGGCGCCGGAGCGAAGCGGCAGGGGCCGCGAGGGGGGGCCGGCCTGAGAAGGGGCCTGGGGGGCGCCGGGAGCGGGAATGCCGGCAAAGGGGGCGGAGGCAAGGCGGCGGACCAGCGGGTGCATCCCCTCACCGAGTGGCTGCGGAAGAACCCCGTATACGACAAGGATGCGGAGCTTGATCGGGAGCAGGCGTCCGGGGGGGAACGCCGCCGCCGGCTCCTGGCCAAGCGGGCGGATGCGGCCCTGGACCTGCACGGCCTATCCCGGGACGAGGCCTGGGAGGCCCTGGAGGCTTTTTTTGAGGAGGGCCGCCGCCGGGGTTTGGAAAAGCTCCTCATCGTCCATGGAAAGGGGAATCATTCCGGGGGGGAATCGGTTCTGAAGCGGACCTGCCGGGACTTTATCGAGCGGTGCTCCTTTGCCGGGGAAAGCGGCCATGCCCCGGGGAATTCCGGCGGGTCCGGGGCGACCTGGGTGATTCTGAGGGAGGAAAAGAAGCGGTCCGCGGAACTGTTTCAGCCGGAGGGTTACCGTTCCCGGTAGATGATTCGGCCCCGGCTTAGATCGTAGGGGGAAAGGGCGATCCGAACCCGGTCGCCGGGGACAATACGGATATAGTGCTTCCGCATTTTTCCTGAAAGGTGGGCGAGTATAAGGTGTCCGTTCTGATTGTCCAACTCTACCCGGAACATGGTGTTGGGGAGGGCTTCCCGGACAACTCCTTCTACTTCAATAGCTTCTTCTTTAGCCACATAAACTCCTTATTTCTTGTCAATCCTGTTGAAGATCATGGCGCTATATGGAATATATAATGAAGGGATTCATCTTGTCAATTGGTGCCAGCAGGGCTCCTGCATTTACTCAAAAAAAGAAGAAGAACCACGGACACACACGGACCAACACGGACTTGTTGTTTGAAATTCATGCGTTTGTCCGTGTGGTTCGTTTGGTCCGTGGTTAAATT
>JAITRV010000003.1 GCA_031288215.1 Spirochaetaceae bacterium
CGCCGCGGGGGATAAGCCTTCAGGCCCCGTCACAACACGGCGCCCAAGCAGGTGCGTAGGGCGTTCAGCCGAGCAGGCGACCGGGCGTGGGGCCCGGCACAGGCCGCCGCGGGGGATAAGACTTCAGGCCCCGTCACAACACGGCGCCCAAGCGAGCGTAGGGCGTCCCGGCGAGCAGGCGACCGGGCGTGGGGCCCGGCACAGGCCGCCGCGGGGGATAAGACTTCAGGCCCCGTCACAACACGGCGCCCAAGCAGGTGCGTAGGGTGTTCAGCCGAACAGGCGACCGGGCGTGGGGGGCAGGCTTCTTGCAACCGTACTGCCCTCACTCCAACCGGCCATGGCTGCCGTTCCCGGCTGCGGGACCCGCCTCAACGCCGTAAAGGCAGGGCCGCCGGATAACCCGCCGGAAATAGCGGCACGAGCCGGCATGGGCAGAAATGGCGAAGGGGGGTGGCGGTGGGAACACATGGGGGGGACCCCCGGGGGGCCCCATGTGTTCACAGCCGCCAGGACCCCCCGGCTGATCTCTTGCGTGCCGGCCCGTGCCGGGAAGACCAGCCGGCGGGGTGTCCGGCGGCCGGGCGTGGGGCCCGCCTCAACGCCGTAAAGGCAGGGCCGCCGGATAACCCGCCGGAAATAGCGGCACGGGCCGGCACGGGCAGAAACGGCGAAGGGGGGTGGCAGGGAAATACCCCGGGCGATCCCTTTTGAGCAGAGAAACCAGTTATGCCGTAGGCATCAAGAGCAACGTCGCGAACAGGGGGCGACCGGGGTATTTCCCTGACAGGACCCCCCGGCTGATCCCCCCATGCCGGCCCGTGCCGGGAGGATCAGGCAGCGGGGTATCCCCCGGCCGGTGCCGGCAGGGCCTAATAGGTAAATTTGTTTTCCTTTTCGTTATAGATAATCTCGGTCTTTATTTCACTCACCGGTATCCATTGAACCGTAAAGGAAACTTCAGGGTTCATCCGGTATGCCCAGGGGGTCGCCGTTTGATCCAGATAGGGCGTCATGGTCAGGGACAGTTTGGCGTCCCAATCCCCCAGGTGGTGGTTCAGGGAAAGGTTAATCGATTTGAGTTTGAACCCCGAATTCCTCCGGAGATCTTCCCGGTCAAAGCGGAATGAGTTGAGCAGATCGATAAACAGGTTCCGCTCCCCCTGGAGGTCCGCGCCAAAGTTTATGAAGGGAAGGTCCTGGAAATACCGGAAAATAACCGCGTTTTCTGAAGAGGTATTCAGGGACAGGTCGAGGAAGTTGAGAATCCCCAGGGTGAGTCCAAGTCCGAAGGTGAATTTCGAATAGGTATACCGCTGCATGTCAAAGAGCAGGGACGTATTGGTCCGGACAGAAAAGGAAAGCCGCCCGTCCCAGAGGGAATCCCGTTTTAATTCTCCGTTATATGCCATCCGTAAATCCCGGGGGTTTAAGCGCTCCGACTCCGAGGTATTTTGCTGCCAGCCCTGTTGGCCATTAGGCGATTGATCGCTGCTGGTATACAAAACGTAGGTATGGGAACGGACCATGTTAAAGGAGGCGGAGAGCCCCTTCCAGACCAGGGATGAGGTAAGGCTGGTAAAGTCATCGACTTCGGGGGTGTAGACCAGGCTTTGCTGAAAATAGGTATTTGAACTGAAGCGCAAGGTTTCGGTGATATACAGGGGCTCCCAGACCTTCGTATCGAAGGGATCCTTTAATCTCCCCCGGACATTGGTTTCGGTATACCAAATCCGAAAAAAGGCGTCCCCGGAGAAAGCGGCATCCTTGGGAGGTAAGTCCGCGGTCAAGGAGAGGGTTTGGTTCTTATCCCGGATCGACGCGGCAAGGTTCAGGCCAAGGCGGTGAATATCGATTTTTTCATCTTCCCAGTCGCCGTAAATCATCTCATAGGTCTTATTATCCTTGCCCCCTCCGGGGATAAAAGAGGACTTTGCTATCAATCCCTGGAGGGTGTACTGGATATTGGAATTTCCCCAGACGGCGCTCTCATAGAGGGGCTTTATGGTGGTGATGGATTCCGCCGAGGTCGTAAAGGAGGTCGCGCTATAGACCCGTTCCCAGGCGGCATCCACCTGAGCGGCAGTCATCGTCGTTTCTTCTAAAAAGGAATAATCCTGCCATGCGGCGGTACCGAATACTCTGACGGCGGTGGAGTAGGCCCCGTTTGCCGGATCCTGGAAGGTAAAGGTCGTACTTCCATCGGCCCTGAAACTGGAGAGGACCGATTCCACGTCAGCCCAATCCACATCCTCCGCTTTCTTCCAGTCGGCGGGCCTGAATTGGAGTTCCGTGGTCCCCGAAGGGTTCAAAAGGTAGCCGATGGTAAACTGGGGGCCGCCGCGGAGGGGGATATTGAAGCGCTGGGCTAATGCCGGGGGCCTCAGGGGATCATCCGGGAGGGCGGCGGGATCAGCGGCGGACTCTTCCCAAGGCGGCAGGGGAACGCCAATGTCCCCCAGGGGATTCTCCGGGAGTTCTTCCTGGGAGGAGTCCGGGGAGGATGCGGCGCCGGAAGAACTATTCCCCAAGGTCAGGGGGGTTCCTGAAACGGAGGCGCTGAAAGAGTAGAGGGTCGCCTTGTCCGGGTAAAAGAAGTAGTTCCGGTTCACATCGTCAAAAAGGCCATTCCCGTCGGTAGCGGTTTTACTTCTGAAAGCGACGGCGCTGGTGAGGCTGGAAATGGACAGGCTCGATACGGCGGGAGCCAGGAAGGGGAAGGAAGGGGAGGAGGACCCGGAGAGGCGCCATTCATAGGAAGCGATGGAGCTTATCGTTGTGGTGGTGCTCGTATCATCGGTCTCCCCCTTGATGAGCTTAAACCAATCCATATCCTCGGAACGGTCTAAAAAGTCAAGATCCGTATAGGGATCGGAATAGGCGGGAAGGGTCCAGGAGAGGGACCCCAATTTCCCGCTGAGGGAACCCTTGGTAGTGAGCCGGTACCGGAAGGGGACGCCTACGGAAAAAAAACGGGAGGAATTCCATTGACTTTCGTCGTGTCCTTGCCCAAAGGGGCTATAATTACCCCCGATCTGGTAAATATTCCGGGTAAACCCAATCCCCACATCCAGGTCAAAGGTGCCGAAGCGTCCCGCGGGGGGTAAGATCACGATAGTCCCCAGGTAGAGGCCAAGGTTTGCATAGGCATCCGCGAGGAAGGAGAGGCGGGTCGTATTCGGATCCGTGGATTTCTTGCCGGTGCTCCGCAGGAAAATTCCCTCCCGGCGCCGCTCCATATCCTTACCGCCCCCCAAAATGTTGGTGATGGAACTTTCCGTAGCGGTATCCTCCGGAGATCGGCCTAACAAATAGGTGGTGGTTTGGATAAAGGTGCCTTCCCTGGTCCGGAATCCAATAACGGGGTGAAAGATCAGCTCGTCCGAGGGAAAAATGAAAAAGGGAATATACAAAACGGGAATTTCCCCCACCTTGAGGAAGGCATTGAAAACCGCCCAGTCGGATCCGGGGAGGAGCCATAAACGGGAGGCCCGGATGGACCAATAGCTCTCCTCTTTTTTTGCGTTGGTTATTTCCGCGTCCGCCAGGATGGTCGCCTCCTGGTCACTGCGGGAAATAAGCTCCCCCTGAAAGAGATAGGCATTCTCATCCCCCGAAAGGGACCGCTCCGAGATGCCGTTCAGGAAAATACTGGACCAGTTGTCGAGATCCACGGTGATGGACGCCCCCCGAAAGGTTTCGACGGTATCCCCGTCTTCCTTGATATATTCCACGTTCCCCGTGGCGGTCATGATGTTGCGGGTGCGGTTGTAGAGTATCTCCCAGGCCTTGATCCGGTGGGTGGCGGTTCCGTCCTTGAGGCTGACCACCACGTCTCCCTGAAGCCGGGCATATTCCTCATCCACCGTTTCCAGGGTAAAGTATTCGGTACTCCGGGCGGATTCAATAATGATGGTTTTGCCCTCGGGCTCCCCCTGACCCGCCGGGGAGGGAAGGCCGTAATGGGAACGGAGCCGGTTCGCCAGTTCCTCCCGGCCTCCCCCTTCGCTCAAGCCCAGAAGGCGGCACCAGTTGGCCAGTTCTTCCAGGGAGGAGGTCTTGATGTCCATTTCCAGGATCTTTTGTTCCGGCGTCAGCCCCGGCTCCTCCTCCGGAGCCCCCTCCCCTTCAGGCGCTTCCTCGCCCTCGGCCCCTTCATCCCCCGCCGCCCCTTCCTCGATGAGGGCGTCTTCCTCCCGGATCTCCCCGCCCTCCTGGGAGAGGACGGGGAGCGCCCAGACCGTCAGGGCCAGAACCAGGACCGCGATCCCCGGAAGCCGGCGGCGGGACACCGTCATATCCTCCGCTCCGAACCCTTGGGCCCGCCGGAATGGCGATTCCCCCGGAGTGGCGGCCCCTTGCGGTCCAGCATCTCCCTGAGGTATTTGCCCGTATAGGAGCGGGGATAGGCGGCTACTTCCTCGGGGGCGCCGATCACCACCACCTCCCCGCCACGGTCCCCCCCTTCGGGGCCCAGGTCGATGAGGTGGTCCGCCTGGAGGAGCACGTCCAGGTTATGCTCGATCATCACCACCGTGTTGCCCTGATCCACCAGGCGCTGGATCACCTCCATGAGCTGCTTCACGTCGGCAAAATGAAGCCCCGTGGTGGGCTCGTCCAGAATATAGAGGGTCTTGCCCGTGGACCGCTTGGACAGCTCCAGGGCCAGCTTGACCCGTTGGGCCTCTCCCCCGGAAAGGGTCAGGGCGGACTGGCCCAGCTTGACGTAGCCCAGCCCCACCGAGAGGAGAGTGTCCATCTTCCGGGCGATATGGGGGATATAGGCGAAGAATTCCGCCGCCTCCTCGATGGTCATGTCCAGCACGTCGGCAATGTTCTTGCCCTTGTAGCGGATCTCCAGGGTTTCCTTGTTGAAGCGCTGCCCGCGGCACACATCGCAGGTGATGTATACGTCGGGGAGGAAATTCATCTCGATCTTGATGGTCCCGTCCCCCTGGCAGTTCTCGCACCGTCCCCCCTTCACGTTAAAGGAAAAACGCCCGGGCTTGTATCCCCGCATCTTGGCGTCCGGGAGGCTGGCGAAAAGGTCCCGTATGGGGGTAAACACCCCCACATAAGTCGCGGGGTTTGAGCGGGGCGTCCTGCCGATGGGGCTCTGGTCGATGTCGATAACCTTGTCGATGAATTCCGCCCCCTCCAGTTCCCGGTAGGCCCCCTCATGGTGGTTGGCCCGGTTGACCCGGTTGAACAGGGCCGGGTAGAGCACGTCCGAGAGGAGGGTGGACTTGCCGGAACCGGAAACCCCGGTGATGCAGGTGAAGACCCCCAGGGGAATCTCCACGTCGATACCCTTGAGGTTATGCTCCGATACCCCGGTGAGGCGGATCCGGCGGCCGTTCCCCTGCCGCCGCTCGGCGGGGATGGGCATGGTGAGGGTCCCCGCCAGGTATTGGCCGGTGAGGCTTTCGCCGACGCGCATCACCTCATCGGGGGCGCCCTGGGCCACCACCTTTCCCCCGTGCACCCCCGCGCCGGGCCCCAGGTCAACAATATAGTCCGCGGTACGCAGGGTCTGCTCGTCGTGCTCCACCACGATGAGGGTGTTCCCCAGGTTGCGGAGGTAGAGCAGGGTGTCGATGAGCCGCTGGTTGTCCCGCTGATGGAGGCCGATGGAGGGTTCATCCAGGATATAGAGGACCCCCACGAGGCTGGAACCTATCTGGGTGGCCAGACGGATCCGCTGGGCCTCCCCCCCGGAGAGGGTGGCGGCCTTCCGTTCCAGGGTCAGGTAGTCCAGACCCACGTTTTTCATGAACCCCAAGCGGGCGTTTATTTCCTTTAATATCTGGACGGCTATTTTTTTTTCGGTTTTGGTGAGCTTGAGGGTTTCAAAGAATTTGAGGGAATCGGTAACGGATAAACCGGTCAGATCCCAGATACTCTTGCCCCCGACGGTTACCGCCAGGACCTCCGGCTTGAGCCGCTTCCCCCCGCAGTCCTCGCAGGGTTTCTGGCTCATGAACTTCTCCAGCCATTCCTTGATCCCGGGGGACTGGGTTTCCAGGTAGCGGCGCTTCAGGTCCTCCAGCACCCCGGGGAAACGGGTATTGTAATCGAAGTAACCGGTTCTGTCCTTGTTTTCATAGTGGACGTCGATGCTTTCCTTACTGCCGCAGAGGATGGCGTCCAGGGCCTTTTTGGGCAGGTCCTTGAAGGGGGTGTCCAGGCTGAACTTGAAGTGCCGGGCCAGGCTCTCAAAGCGGCTGCGGTGCCAGGCGGATTCGGGGTTGTAGGGCACACAGCCCCCCTCGTTAAAGGACAGGCTGCGGTTGGGGATCACCAGGTCCGGGTCGAACTCCAGCTTCGCCCCCAGGCCGGAACAGGAGGGGCAGGCCCCGAAGGGGTTGTTAAAGGAAAAAAGCCGGGGCTGAAGTTCCGGGATGGAGATACCGCAGTCGGGGCAGGCGTTTTTCTGGCTGAAAAAACGTTCCGTAAAGCCCCCTTCGCCTTCGGCTCCGGAGGACGCGCCCCGGGGCCCCTGGGACAGCACCAGCATGATGCCGTCCGATGCTTCCAGGGCGGCCTCCACGGATTCCGCCAGCCGGGACCGGATATCCGGCCCTATCACCAGCCGGTCCACCACGATCTCGATGGTATGCTTCTTCTGCTTATCCAGGCTGACCGCCTCTTCCAGGTTTACCGGTACGCCGTCGATCCGGGCCCGGGCAAATCCCGCTTTTTTCGCGTCCTCCAGGATCTTCTGGTGCTCCCCCTTCTTGCCCCGGATCACCGGCGCGAGGATCTGAATCCGGAAGCCCTCCTCCATCTGCAGGATGGTGTCGATGATCTGGTCCACGGGCTGTTCCCGGATCTCCCGGCCGCAGACCGGGCAGTGGGGTACGCCGATCCGGGCATAGAGGAGGCGGTAGTAGTCGTAGATCTCCGTGACCGTCCCCACGATGGACCGGGGGTTCCGGTGGGTGGTTTTTTGTTCTATAGAAATAGCCGGGGAAAGCCCCTCGATATAGTCCAGGTCGGGCTTGTCCATGCGGCCCAAAAACTGCCGGGCATAGGCGGAGAGGCTCTCCACATAGCGGCGCTGCCCTTCGGCAAAGATCGTATCAAAGGCCAGAGAACTTTTTCCCGAACCGGAGAGGCCGGAAATAACGATGAGCTTATCCCGGGGAAGTTCCAGGTCGATGTTTTTTAAATTGTGTTCCCGGGCGCCTTTTATGATTAATTTATCCATAACTTACCCGGCGCCCAAATCGATGATTAACTTATCCATAATTTCTTTATTGTACC
>JAITRV010000127.1 GCA_031288215.1 Spirochaetaceae bacterium
GGCGAATTTTTCTTGACAAAGCGCGCCAGGGGAATAATAGTTTTATGTGGGATGTTTTTCATCCTCCGGGCTTGAGCCTGAGGGGCTTGAAGTCTTACTATTAAAAATTATTAAAAATAACCGGTAAAAAAAAAGAACGAGAGGGATGGAATAGAGGGAACGAGTATTTGAGTAGATACGATTGAATAGCTTATCGAAGCATGAGTCTATTCAATATTTTTTATAGAGGAGTTTATTCGTGCAGTTGCAGCGTCCGGCGCTCACCCAGGAGCAGCGGCTTAAAATGAGCCCCCAGCTCTTTCAGTCCATTAAGCTGATGGAATTGCCTATTATGGACCTCCGGGGTAAGATCGAAGAGGAGATCGAGCGGAACCCCGCCCTGGAGATTCTGGAGGACCGTTCCACGATTTCCCTGGATGCCGCCTATACTCCCCGAAAAGAGGAAGATGATTACTTCGAAGTTACCTCCGATTCGGGATTTATCCGCCGGGGAGGGGATGAGGCGGCGGAGGAGCGGCATAAATTCATCGAAGGGGCCCTTTCCCGGCCTGAAACCCTCCAGGAACACCTCCTCTGGCAGCTCAGACTCCAGCCCATAGACGACCGCCTCCGCCAAATCGGGGAACTCCTCATCCAAAACCTCAATGAGGACGGGTTTCACAAGGAACCGGTGGCGGCCCTCCTGAAGGATCAGGACAAACGCCTGATCCGGCGGGCCCTCTGCCTGGTCCAAACCCTGGACCCGCCGGGGACCTGTACCGCGGATTACCGGGAATCCCTCCGGGTCCAGGCTTCCCTCCTGCCCGACGCCCCCGAGGGCATGAGGGAGGCCCTGGACCACCTGGAATTGCTTGAACGGGGAAAAATCGCCGAGGCCGCCAGGAAAATGGGCCGCACCGAGGCGGAATTGAGGGCGATCCTGGAACGGATCAAGGAGCTTTCCCCCTTTCCCGGCAGGCAGTTTGCCTCGGAGGATACCCGCTATGTGGTTCCCGATGTCCAGGTTCTCAGGAAAGAAGGGGAATTTGTCCTCGTCCTCAACGACGAGGAGATTCCCATATTGGGGATAAATCCCTTTTTTATGAAAATTTCCGATACCAAGGGCGGGGAAAAGCCGGTTCGGGATTTTGCACGGGAAAACATCAAGGAAGCCCGGTGGTTCATCCAGTCGATAAACCTGCGGAACCACACCCTGCTGCGGGTATCCCGGGCCATCGTGGAATTCCAGCGGGCCTTCTTCGTCAAGGGCCCCAAGCACATCACCCCCCTCACCCTGAAGGACATCGCCCAGGAATTGGGGGTCCACGAGACCACGATTTCCCGGGCCGCCAACGGGAAATATATGCAGACCGAATGGGGCATCTTTGAGATCCGGCATTTTTTCACCAATTCCATCAGCGGCGCCGGGTCCACCGGCTCCCGGTATTCCAAGGAGGGGGTAAAGGAAACGATTCGGGAGCTCATAAACACCGAGGCCCGGCATTTTTCGGATCAGGAGATTTCAGACCTGCTTTCCAAGCGGGGAATTGCTATTGCCCGGCGTACCGTCACCAAGTACCGGAAAGAGCTGGACCTGGGCACGTCCTATACCCGGTAAGGGAATCATTCAGGGCCCTCGTGGGGGCCTTAACATACAACAACGGAGGAAATTACATGAATTTTGATATCAAGGCAGTCCATTTTACCCTGAGAGAGGATACCAAGGAGTATCTGGATCGGAAGATCGCCCGTATTCACAATGCGGAGAATATGATCGTCGATCTTAAATTTACCTTTACCAAAGACAAGGACTTCGTCGTTGAAGCAACGGTCAACTTCCGTTGGGGTGTTTCCGTGCATTTGTCGGAACATGATTTCGAGCTTACCCCGGCCCTCGATAAACTCATCGATAAGCTGGATGCGAAGATCATCAAAGAAAAGGAGAAGGTGAGCGAAAAACGCTAGGAGTTACGGGCGGGTCAACTGCTCCTGCAGAACGGTATACATGGTTTTTAAGTCGATGGGTTTGCCGAGGTGGGCGTTCATGCCCGCTTCGGCGGCCTGACGAATGTCCTCCTGCAAGACGTTGGCGGTCATGGCGATAATGCTGACCTGCAGGGCGTCATTCCGGTCCAGGCCGCGGATCTCCCGGGTGGCGGAACAGCCGTCCATGACGGGCATCTGCATATCCATGAGGATCACGTCGAAGTAGCCCTCGGGGGAAGCTTGGAAGCGGCTCACCGCCTCCCGGCCGTTGATCGCGGTTTCCAGGGTAATCCCGGTATCTCCCAGGAGTTCCAGGATGATCTCCCGGTTAATATCCACATCGTCCACCACGAGGCACCGTTTACCGGAAAAATTGTAGGCCTCCGTGGGATTTTCGTCTGATCGCTCCCCGGAAACCGCCGTGAGAGCGGGATTGGCGGAGCAGCGGATGATAAAACTGAAGGTGCTCCCCTGCCCTTCGACGCTGCGGAGGCTGATTTCCCCCCCCATCATCTCCACCAGGCTCTTGGAGATCACCAGCCCGAGGCCCGTTCCCCCGTAAATCCGGGTGACGCTGACGTCGGCCTGTTCAAAGGGCCGGAAAAGCCGGGCCGCCTGCTGTTCGCTGATGCCGATGCCGTAATCGGTCACCGCAAAGGAGAAGCTGCTCAATCCCTCCGTCTCCTGGGGCAGTTCCTCCACGGTAAGCTCCACCCGGCTGTTCCGGTGGGAAAATTTGATGGCGTTGGACAGGAGGTTAATCAGCACCTGATTAAGCCGCAGGGAGTCGGTCCGTACCGCGTCGTTGACGATGTTGTTCATCCTGAGGATCAGATCGATATCCTGCTCCCGGGCCCGGGGGGTCATCATGGACACCACCGAATCGATGTTGGTGGTAAGGGAGAATTCCTCCTCCTCCAGGGAAAGTTTTCCCGATTCGATCTTGCTGAAATCCAGGATATCGTTGATGACCCCCAGCAGATGGCGGGAGGAGTTGTCGATCTTTTCCAGACAACTGCGGATCTTGTCGAGATCCGTGGAAGGCTTGGCGATCTGGGCCATGCCGATGATCGCGTTCATGGGGGTCCGGATCTCGTGGCTCATCCGGGAAAGGAAGTCGCTCTTGGCCTGGTTCGCGGCCTCCGCGGCGATCTTTGCCTGGGTGAGCTGGGTTACGTCGCTGAGGATCAGCATCACGCAGACCGGGTCCGCGGAGCCGTCGGGGGCCGCCGAAGGCAGGGACATATCCTCGGGGGAAAAGTCCCCGCCTTCGGCCCGGCGAAGGTACAGGGTATAGTTCCGCAGGCCCCCGCCGCAGGGCAGGGTGATGCTGTCGACATAGATGCTGCCCGCGGCGGCGCTTTCAAAGAGTTCCGCGGCCTCATCCTCAAGGTCCTCCGAAGCCCCGGAGGAGCATATCCGGGCCAATACCTGGGGGTCCTCCGCCCGCAAATCGTCATGGGCAAAGATATTCCCCATGGCCTGATTGTAAAAGACCATGCGGCGGCAGCCGTCGAACAGGGCCAGGGCGTTGGGAACCGCGTCCAGGTGGGACCGGATCACCTCCAGCGTGGTATTGACCCCGGCGATGATGTGGTAGTAGTCCCCCTGGCGGGAAGAATAATCCCCCCGGGGATCCAGCCGTCCCCCCCGGGCGGCCTGGGTGATGAGGTCTATATCGGAGATCACCCCTTTTATCGAATTGGACATGGTCACAAAGGCCTCGCCCAACTGGCCGATCTCGTCCTTCCGGCGGATCAGCCGTTCCGGCAGGCGGAGGATCAATTCCCCCCGGGCGAGGAGGAGGGCGTTGCCGGTGATGAGCCGCAGGGGTTCGGTGAGGATCCGCCGGATAAAGACATAGAGGATCAGCATGAATAAAGCCAGGAGGATCACCGTTAAGAAGAGGCTGATCAGGATGGCCTTCCGGGTGCCCAGGGTAAGATCATCCCGGGGGGCTTCGATGGTCAGGGTCCAGCGGGTCCCCCGGATCGGGGCGTAGCAAAAAAAAAGCCGGCCCGCTCCCCTCTGAACCATGGCCGATCCGGTCTGGCCCTGTACCATATGGGACAGCATGGCCCACTGGGTTCCCTCAAACCCGTAGGTCTTGAGGATCGACTCCTGAAACAGGACCTTGTCCTTATCCCGGTGGGCCAGGTATTCCCCTTCTTCGTTAATGATAAAGGCGGTACTTCCCGCCCCGATGGTGAGGTCGTTGAGGAGGTCTTTGAGGATATTGTACTGGTAGCTCCCCACCAGATAGCTGATGATCTCCCCCTGCCGGGACCGGATCGGCAGGCCCATCACGATCTCCACCCCGTTGGAGGTGTTTTCCACCACCAGATTGCCCGTCTGCTGCATCATAACAAAGAGTTCCCGTTCGGAAATATCCGGGGGAGAAACCGTACTGCCCGTTTCCAGCAAGCCCTGGGGCGTATACAGGCCGATCCAGACGAATTCGATCCCCCCTATTGCCCGGTCCAGCAGGGCCTGTTTCTCCCGGTTCGAAGCCGTCGGGGAACTGAAGGTCTCGTCCGACCGGATCAGGAACAGCCGGTCCGACAGGAGGTGGAGGGTGCTCTCGATATTTTGCGCCGCGGTCTTGACCATGGGCTGCAGGGTGCCTAAAAGGAGGGTATCCGTGAGGGTCTCCATGAAGTAGATCATGACACAGACCAGGATAGCGGCCAAACCGATGAGAACCGGGGCGGCGGTAAAAAAAATTTTTCTGCTGATTCCTCGGCCTGCTTTCAAACTATCGTCTCTCCGAAGGGCTTAATAGGACAGGTTCACAAAGGCCGCGGCGGTATCCCCGGCCTGGGCCTTTTCAACGGCCTTCCGGGCTAAGAGCACAAAAGCCTGGTACGAGGCCGTCGCCCCCGCCAGGGCGTCTATGTCAGCGACATCCTGGCTGTTTAAGAGCGCCATCGCGTAAATTCGGGTGTATTCATTCGGATACGTGCCGGTAGTCTCTTTCATGAGCCGCGTATATTCCATATCCCAGGATTTCATGAAGCCGCTGAGGTTCTTCGCGTTGTATTCAACCATGACGATCCTGCCGTTACTCACCCGGATGGTGACGAATTCCTTCCATCCATGGTGATCAAAGCTCGAAGATTCAGCCGTATAGTATCCATCCTTCATAGAAGAAGTCCCCGGGGTGCAGCCGGTCAGGGGTAAAAAAACAGTCACTAAGAACAGGTATCTCATCTTCATCACAATATCTTCGAATCTGCTTCTATTTTA
>JAITRV010000129.1 GCA_031288215.1 Spirochaetaceae bacterium
CGATCCGATGGATGCGGTGATAAGTCCGAGTACAAGACGCCGTTTCAACGGAACGCCCTCCTTATATATCACCCACGATCAGATCCCAGGTGTCCCCCGGATCAGATCACGGATGCCCCGGCGCAGATCAGCGCCGCAGGTATAATTAAAGAGGAACCTTACGCTTGTAAATTTTACCCGGAAAGGTTAGAATTACTTTGCGTAAGACGCAACCCCGGTGGCAGAACATCTTGGTCGGATAGCTGCCCCCGGGGTCCTCTTTTTATAGAAACCCCGATAAGTTTTGGCCGCCGGGAAGCGGCCGGATAATTCGTTCTTTCTTTCAAGAACCTACTGAATACTATATCACGCTTTCATAAAAAAATCTTGGTTTTTTGAAAAAATTTCGATTTTTTTTTACTTTTTTTACTTTTTTCTCTCCTTTTTTGCCCCCGCCCCCTTGAGGTACCAGGTATAGTATGCTAGAATGAATTTATCAAGAAGAGACCGCAATATGTGGTAGTATGATTTTTTACCGGCGGTTCGTTTTTTTAAGGAACCCCGCGGAGACGGAATCCCCGGGGGCGAGGAAAGTGATGCGTTGTCCCTATTGCGGCAATTTTGACGATAAGGTAGTTGATTCCCGAACCTTGGCAAACGGAGCGGCGATTCGCCGCAGGAGGGAATGTACCCGCTGCAGTTTCCGTTTTACCAGTTATGAGCGGATAGAGGACAAGCCCTTCATGGTGATAAAGCGGGACGGCCGCCGCCAGCCCTTTGACCGGGCGAAGATCGAGCGGGGGGTTCAGCGGGCCCTGGAAAAACGGCCCGTTTCCCAGATGAGCATCGAAAACCTGGTCAACGAAATCGAGGACGCCGCGGCGATGCGGGGGAAGATTAACCATGAAATTGCCGCGGCGGACATCGGGGATCTGACGCTGGAAAAGCTCGGCGCCCTGGACAAGGTGGCTTATATCCGCTTTGCCTCGGTGTACCGGCATTTTAACGATTTGGAAGAATTTGTACGGGAAATACAAAATATGGGAGGAGGCGTCTGATGGAAGCACGCGCGGGGGATGGTTCGAATCATTCGAAGAAAAGGAACTGGTTTATTGAGAAGGAACGGTTCGTATGATTAAAAATGTGGTAAAACGCTCCGGGGAACTGGAAGCCTACGATGTCGCCAAGATCCGCAACGCCGTGGCCAAGGCCTTTGCGGCGGCGGGAAGCCGGACGGGGGACCGGGCAAGCGGGGCGGCCGAAGACGCGGAACAGGCGGTGGAGGCCGTAACCGCCCGGGTGGAGGAACTCATCCGGGAGATGATGGGCAGCCGGCATCCCCACTCCATCCCCGCCATTGAGGAGATCCAGGACCTGGTGGAGACCGCCCTGATCGAGGCCCGGGAAACCGCCGTGGCCAAGGCCTATATCCTCTACCGGGCCCGGCACGAGGCCATCCGGGACGCGAAAAAGCTCATGCTGGACATCGATCACACCATGGACGGCTACCTCCGGCAGGAAGACTGGCGGGTCAACGAGAACGCCAACGTCAACTACTCCCTGGGAGGGCTCATCCTTCACAATTCAGGAAGCATCACCGCCAATTATTGGCTTAAAAACATCTATCCCCCGGAAATCGCCGACGCCCACCGGAACGCCGACTTCCACATCCATGACCTCTCCATGTTCTCCGGGTACTGCGCGGGCTGGTCCCTCCGGCAGCTTATCGCCGAGGGCCTGGGAGGGGTGCCCGACAAGATCAGCTCCAAGCCCGCCCGGCACCTGTCCACCCTGATGCAGCAAGCGGTAAACTTCCTGGGCTGCCTCCAGAACGAATGGGCCGGGGCCCAGGCATTCAGTTCCTTCGACACCTACATCGCCCCCTTCGTCAAGGCCGACGCCATGTCCGACCGGGAGGTCAAGCAGTGCCTCCAGAGCTTCGTCTTTGGGGTGAACACCCCCAGCCGCTGGGGAAGCCAGGCCCCCTTTACCAACATCACCTTGGACTGGACCGTCCCCCAGGACCTGCGGGACAAGCGGGCCGTGGTGGGGGGCAGGGAAACGGACTTTACCTACGGAGACTGCCGGGACGAGATGGAACGGGTGAACCGGCTGTTCATAGAACTCATGCTGGAGGGTGACGCCGAGGGCCGGGGCTTCCAGTACCCCATCCCCACCTACAACATCACCGGCGATTTCGACTGGGAAAGCGATAACGTCCGGCTCCTCTTCGAGATGACCGCCCGCTACGGGACCCCCTATTTCCAGAATTTCGTCAATTCCGACCTGGACCCCGCGGACGTGCGGTCCATGTGCTGCCGCCTGCGGCTGGACAAGCGGGAACTCCGCAAGCGGGGGGGCGGGCTCTTCGGTTCCGACGAGTTCACCGGCTCCATCGGGGTCGTCACCATCAACCTCCCCCGGATCGGCTACCTGGCCAAGGACCGGGAGGACTTTTTCAGGCGGCTCCGATCCCTCATGGTCCTGGCCAAGGAAAGCCTCCTCATCAAACGGAAGGCCGTAACCCGGCTCCTGGAGGGAGGGCTTTTCCCCTATACCAAGCGCTACCTGTCCCATCTGGACAACCACTTCAACACCATCGGCCTCGTGGGGATGAACGAATGTATCCGGAACTTCCTGGGGCCGGAAGTAACCATAGCCGGAGAGCGGGGCAGGGCCTTCGCCCTGGAGGTGCTGACCTTTATGCGGGAACGCCTCGCGGATTTTCAGGAGGAAACCGGGGAACTCTTCAATCTGGAGGCAACCCCGGCGGAATCCACCTCCTACCGTTTGGCCAGCCACGACAAGGAGCGGTATCCCCGGATCATTACCGCCGGCGGCGGTTTGGCCGGAGGCAGTTTAGCCGGCGGCGATTTAGCCGGGGGCGGGGACCCCTACTACACCAATTCGACCCAGCTTCCGGTGATGCTCACCGACGACATCTTCGACGCCCTGGACCTCCAGGAGGAGCTTCAGGCCGCCTATACCGGGGGCACCGTGTTTCACGCCTTCCTGGGGGAATCCATCGAAGACTGGCGCACCTGCCGGGACCTGGTAAAGTCCATTGCGTACAATTACCGGATCCCCTATTTTACCATTTCCCCGACCTTTTCCGTATGCCCCGTTCACGGGTATCTGCGGGGGGAGCATTTCCACTGCCCCCGGTGCAAGGAAGAGGCCGAAGCGGGGATAAAACAACGAATAGCCGCCCTGGAAGCGGAACGCGACGCCGTTTTAGCGGCGGCGGAAACGGCCAGGGCGATATGATTATAAAACATTCTCTCTATAGGAGTATAAAATTGAGAAACCTTGAGGACATTGAACGGGACTTGGCTGAGGCGAGGGCGGCTCTTTCCCATGCGGAGGGGACCACCGCGGAGGTATATAGCCGTATCGTCGGGTATTACCGATCGGTACGGAACTGGAACCGGGGGAAACGGGAGGAATACGGCGAACGGAAGCTTTTCGACCTGGACGCCGGGATCAAAGCCCTGCCGGCTTCCCCACCCGCGGGAGGGGGTGCGCCGCCGGCCGAGGCCCCGGCGCGCCCCCGGCCCGAAAGGGCTTCCGAGGAAGGGGCTTCCGGAAAAGCCGCGGAGGAAACGACCGGGGAGGGCCGGCTGATCCTCTTCGTGCGGCCCCGCTGCCCGGTCTGTCCCTCCGCCAAGGAGGCGGCCCGGCGGCTGGGAATCCCGGTGGATTTCATCAACGCCGACACCGAAGAGGGGCTTGCCGAAGCCCAGCGCCGGCAGGTACAATCCACCCCGACGGCGATCCTTCTCGCCAAAGACGGGAAGGAACTCAGCCGCGCCTGGGACCCCCTGGCTATCGCCTCTTTCAGCAAGCTGGTACAGGCCGAAGCGGAAGGAGCCCTCAAACAGGCGGCGTCCTAAGCGGCGGGAACATGGGGGCGGGAGCGGAAGGGGGCGGGCGGAGGAAAGTGGAGGCAGCATGAAGAATTTTGAAGAACGGCTGGAACGGTTGGAAACCCTGGGAGAAAAAATAAGAAAGCCCGACATCCCCCTGGATGAGGCCCTCAAGGCCTTTGAAGAGGGGATCAAGCTGGCCCGTTCTTTGGAAAAAGAACTGGAAAAGGTGGAAAGCCGCATCGAGATCCTCACGAACAGCCCCGATGCCCACGGTGAGGAAGAAAGCCCGGAATTGGACCTTTTCAGCCATGAGGGGGCCTAGCCGTGGAAACCGCCCTGAGAAGCCGGGTTCAGGTTCTCCCCCCGGAGGAAGCCAAGAAGATCGCCGCCGGGGAGGTCATTAACCGGCCCGCGGCCCTGGCCCGGGAATTTCTGGACAACGCCCTGGATGCGGGGGGCTCTCTGGTAGAACTCCTCATTGAAGGGGGGGGGATCCTCCGCACCGAGGTCATCGACAACGGCAGCGGCATGGAACGGGAAGACCTGGAACTCTGCTGGTATCCCCATGCCACCAGCAAGATCCGTTCCCTGGACGACCTCAACACCGCCGCAACCCTGGGTTTCCGGGGCGAAGCCCTAGCCGCGGCGGCGGCGGTGGCCCGGCTGGAGATCCTCACCAGCACCGACGGACGGGGGGCCTGGCTCCTGGGGGTAGGCCCCGGAGAAAGCGGCATCCGAATCGAGCAGACCCGCCGGGCCCGGGGCTCTAACGTCCGGGCCCTGGGGCTTTTCGACACCATCCCCGCGCGCAAGCGCTTCCTCAAGCGGGAGGGGAGCGAGGGGAACCTTTGCCGCCAGGCCTTTATCGACAAGGCCCTGGCCTTCTCCGGCATTTCTTTCCGCTTCATCCAGGACGGGAAGCTCAAGCTTTTCCTCCCGGCGGTTTCCGGCCGCAAGGAACGTTTCGCCCAGGCCCTCCTGAGCCGGGCCGAAGGGGCCTTCCTCCACGAGATCGCCGCCGGGGGCGAGGGCTTTTCGGTGACCATCGTCGCCGGGGGCCCGGAACTGTACCGCGGCGACCGGCGGCAGCAGTACGTCTTTGCCAACGGCCGGCGGATCATGGACTTTTCCCTGATTCAGGCCCTGGAATACGGCCTCCAGGGCTGGTTCCCCAACGGGACCCATCCGGTAGGGGCGGTCTATGTGGACATAGACCCGGCCCTGGCGGACTTCAACATCCACCCCGCCAAACAGGAGGTGCGCTTCGCCGACGCCGGCGCCATCCACCACGCGGTGACGGAGGCCCTGCGGGACTACAGCCGCCACCGGAACCTGGCCGCCGGCTTTTCCGGCAAATTCTGGGATGACGCCTCAGACGCCCCCCTGCCCGGCGGGGGACGGGAGGGAAACCTGGCCCTGGAGGCCCTGGACGATCCGGGCTATGGCCCCCTCTCCGGGGGTTTCTTCCCCTTCCGGGGCCTGGCCGTGGCGGAATCGTCCCCCCCCTACCTCGACGGGTCCGGCCGGGGGATACGGCTTGCGGGGCGGCTCTTCGGCCTCTTCCTCCTCGCGGAACGGGGGGACCGGCTTTTCATCATCGATCAGCACGCCGCCCATGAACGGATCATCTATGACCGCCTGGTTTCCGCCCCCATCGCCACCCAGGAACTGTTGGTTCCCGTCCCCTTCACCACCGAAGACGCCGAGTCCGACCGGTTCCTCAACCTCCGCCGGGAGGACCTGGCCCGGCTGGGGGTGGTCATCCGGGGGGACGGGAACGGCGCCGACGGAAACGGCGCATGGCACATCGAAGCCCTCCCCCCGCACTGGCGACTGGGGGATGCGGAAACCGTGGAGGAGATCCTCAAACTCAAGACCGCCGGGGAAGATATGGCGGAACGCTGGCTCGCCACCCTCTCCTGTCACGGCGCGGTACGGGACGGGGACTACCTGGACGACACCGCCGCCCTGGCCCTGGCGGAGGCCGCCCTGGCCCTCCCCATCCCCCGCTGCCCCCACGGAAGGCCCGTCTGGGCGGAAATCCGCCGGGACGACCTCTTCCGCGCGGTCCGCCGCCTCTAACGCTTGAACCGGAGGCTTTCCAGGGTCGCGTCTCCCCGGGCGATTTCAAACCACAGTTCCTTCTCGGCCTTTTCCCGCAGCAGCCGGTAGAAGGATGCCGCGTCCGCCACCGTCTCCCCGTTGACCCTGAGAATCCGGTCCCCCTGGCGCAGCCCCACCACCGCGGCGGGACTATCGGCGAGAACCTGGGCGGCCACGACACCCTGGGCATTCGCGTCCAGGTCCAGGTTGCTGCGGATGGTATCGGTCAGGGGCACCACGAAGACCCCGGGCCAGAGCTTCTTGTTGTCCGCCGCGACCTCGTTGGTCCGCTCTTCAATCCGCACCTCAATCGTCTTGACCGCCCCGTCCCGGATGATGGTAAAGGAGGCCCGCTCTCCCGGTTTAATATCCCCCACCGTCATGGTAACCTGGTTCACCGTCCGGACATCCCGGCCGTTCACCTGGGTGATAAAGTCCCCGGGCCGGATTCCCCCCTTATCCGCGGGAGAACCGAGGAAAACCATGGTGGCCAGGGCCCCCCGCTTCCCCTCCAGGTTGAGGGCTTGGAGGGTCTCCCGGTCGGGCTCCAGGAGGGACACCCCCAGCCAGCCGTAGCGGATCTCCCCCCGGGAGATAAACTCGTCGATGCTCCGCTTGGCGTTGTTGATGGGAATGGCAAAGCCCAGCCCCACGGAGCCCCCGTTGTTATTGCTGGCGATCCAGGTGTTGATCCCTATCACTTCGCCGCGGATATTGACCAGGGCGCCCCCGGAATTCCCCTGGTTGATGGAGGTATCGGTCTGGATAAAGTCGTTGATGTTATTCGCCGGCCCGCCGGTGCGGCCCACGGCGCTGACGATGCCCTGGGTGACGGAAAACATGAACCCCAGGGGGTTCCCCACGGCGATAGCCCAGTCTCCCACCTTGACGGTATCCGAATCCCCCAGGACCGCCAGGGGATAGTGGTCTGAGGTCTTAAAAGAAACCATGGCCAGATCCTTCCGTTCGTCCTTTCCCACCAGTTCCGCGGGATATTCCTTGCCGTCGCTGGTGGCCACCACGATCTCGTTGACATCCCCCACCACGTGGTGGTTGGTCAGGACGTAATAGACCCCCTGGACCTGGCGGACGATGATCCCCGACCCCAGCCCCTGGGACCGGAATTCCCGTTCCCGGTTCCGGTTTTCAGGGCTTCCCTCCTGGGGGCCGAAGAAGAATTCCCAGGGGATGCCGTTGAAATTCGGCACCTGCTGCCTCCGGATGGACACGGTTTTAATCTCCACCACCGAGGGCAGCACCTTCTCCGACACCGACCGGAAGGCGCTCTGGAGGCTTTCCGCCACCATCAGGGCGTCCTGGGGGATCACCACCGCCGTTTCCTGGGCCCGGGCGGTCTTCGCCGAAGAAGGGGTCGAACAGGAAAAAGAAAGAAAGGCCAAAGAAAATCCAAAGAGCACCCCGATGAGCACAAGATTAAAAACAAAAAGATTCTTTGAAGAAAATTTTTGCATAAGGTTCATACTATCCTCTCCTTAACTTAATTATTTCGCTTACGTATGCGGCATATTCATCATACTGCGCAATTCGCGTACGATAGTACCTTATCTTATAATATAATAATAAAACCCTCCCGGGGGTTACAGCGCCGCGGCCGGAATATGACAATTCACACCTCTTCGGTCAAAATTTCCGTATGATCCCGGAAAATAGCCACCGTATGCTCCCAATGGGCGGCCCTTTTCCGGTCCGAGGTTACCACCGTCCAGCCGTCTTCCAGAACCTCCACATCCCCGGTCCCCAGGCAGATCATGGGCTCTATGGCGATCACCAGCCCCCCGGACATCCGGGGATTGGGGCCGTGGGGGTAATTGGGCACCTGGGGGTCCTCGTGAACCGCCAGCCCCACCCCGTGGCCGCAGAATTCCCGCACCACCCCGTAGCCGTGGGCCTGGGCATGGGCGTATACCGCCCGGGCTATCTGGAGCAGCCGGTCCCCGGCCTTGGCCGCCGCAATCCCCTTATGAAGGCATTCCCGGGTCACCACATTGAGCCGGTGGGCCGCCTCGTCCACCCTGCCCGCCTCCACCGTCACCGCCTGGTCGCTGATGAAGCCCCCCAGGTCTATGCCGCAGTCTAAGGATACCAGGTCCCCCTCGACGATCTTCCGCCGGGAGGGGACGCCGTGGATCACCTCCTGGTTGACGGAAATACAGAGGATCCCCGGGAAGGGATTGTCCCTGGGCCCGTAGCCCCGGAAGGCGGGCTTCCCCCCCCCCTGCTTTATCCAGCGCTCGGCCCACTTGTCCAGGTCTATGGCGGCAACCCCCGGCTTGACCAGGGGGATGAGTTCCCGGTACATGGCGCTGAGCATCCGGCAGGATTCCCGAATCCCCCGGATCTGCCGTTCGTTTTTGAGCCGGATCATCCCGTTCTCCCGGTCATACCTTTAATTTCCGCCGGAGCTGCACCACGTTGGGCAGGGCCGGGTCCCGCTTCAGGGCTTCCCGGAAAACCATTTCGGCCCCCCTCAGTTCCCCCAGCCGGATCAGGGTCTCCGCCAGGGAACGCATCCACCGGGCCTCTTCCTTGGGGGAAAAGCCCAATTCCAGGAGCATTTCTATGCACTCCACGTATTGTTCGGCGTCCACCGCGGCTTTCAGCTTGAGCCGGACGAGTTCCTTCAAAAAAGTTTCCACCTCCCCCATAAAATGGCGGAAATAGGGCCGCCGCCGTTCTTCCCGGACCAGGGCCGCCAGGAGCATAAAAGCCTCGTAGTACCGCTGCCGCTTCTCCAATTCCTCCGCCAGGATAAAGGTACAGTCCATCCAATCTTCCCGCTCCAGGTACCTGTTCAGGGGGAAATGAAGCCCTCCCTGGGCCTGCCAGACCTTCAGGGCGTCTTCCTCTTCCAGGTGGAGGAGGCTGAAAAAGATGAGTTTCGCCTGGCTCTCCGGATCGTCCTTCCGTTCCCGGAGGAAGCTCCGGTAATCAAAGCGGAGGGTTTCGACAAAACGGTGGTAGGCCCGGTCGTATTCATAGCGCCGGTCCCGATCGGAGAGGGTTTCATAGGCCGTCAGGAGCTTCCGCATCGTCTCCGAGTTCAGCTCCCCGGCGATGTCCGGGTGGAGCCGTTTCGCCTGCTCCCGAAACGCCCGCTTGATATCCTGAGAAGAAGCTTGCGGGGTGAGTCCCAGCAGGCTGTAATAATTTTCCATAATTTTTCATCCGGGCCGCCGCCCCCCGCTTCCTCCTTTCTTACCCCCCTATCTGCTTCCCCAGATACTCAGCCTGGGCCTCGGAGAGGATCAGGGCGCTCCAGTTAACCCGCATCCCCTCGTGTTCCATGGCCCCCATGAGGTTCCCCAGAGCCCGGGAGGTGAAAGGGCCGGTCTTCTTGAGAAAGGCGGCGCTCCGCTTGCCCCCGAGGCCGCTGCCCGCGCCGAGGAGGACCCGGGAGATCACCTCCGGGAGCTTCCCCCCGAAGAGGGACACCGGTTCAGCGGTAACCGCGATGTACTCATAGGCCGGCAGGCGATGCCCGTCTTCGGTCCAGGCGTCCAGAATGTCCACCCGGTGTCCCCGGGACTCCATCCCCCTGGCCAGCGCCGCCACATAGGGGGGAACGGCCCGGCGCACCGCGGGGGCGCTGATCACGGCAATCCACATACCCGCCTCCTCCGAGGGCCTCAGGCCTGCTTATAGATCAGGTCGATGGCAGGCTCCTTGACCAGCAGCACCGAACACTTGGCGCTGATCATGATCTCCCGATGGGCGTGGGAGATAATATCCCGGGAACTCCGGTCCTTTTCCCAACCCCCCAAAATGATGAGATCCGCCTTTTTTTCATCCGCCGCGGCGAGGATCTCCGTATAAACCGCCCCCCGGCGTAAATTCCGCTCGATCTTGACCGCCTTGGCCCGGGCCAATTCTTCCACAAAAGACAGGTACCGTTGCCCGTTAGCCTCCAGGCTCTTCTCATAGTCCTGGCTTTCCTCTTGAATGAAGATCTTGCTCAGGGTCAGTTGCCGTATGGTGGCGGTATCCACCACATAGACCGCACAGAGGCGGCTCCGGTACTGCTTGGCCATAACAATGGCGTACTTCGCGGCCGATATGGACGCATCGGAGCCCGAAATAGCTACCATGATATTCGAAAACAACGGCTTCATGCTTCTCTATCCCCGGAGCCGGCACCGATCCGCCGATCCGCGGCAGCCCCTTTCTTCTTTAACAATTTGCTGCTGAAGAAAGCGTCCCGATCCCGCTCCTCCAGCGCCGATTCAATATAGACCCTGGTGTCCTTGGCGGTGGGGATCACCATCTTTTCCAGGGCGTTTACCCGCCGCTGGGTCTTGCGAACCTCCCGGGCAAGCCGCCAGGTTATCGTTCTCACCGCCGCTAATTCGGTGAGAATCTTCAACAACTCAAAGAATTCTAGCACGGTTTCGTCACATTCCGCAAACGAATTCGCCACGGAATATTTCAATTCCGCGCCGGGAATCCGGACCTCCAGACTCGGCAGGGTCATCCCCGCGGCGACGACCTTCTTTTCCTTGAGTTCAAAGCGGTACCGGATGTTCCGGGAGAGCCGGTCCGCCCGCTCCCGTCCGGCCACGATGAGCATCCGCTTGAGGGCGGGATAGGCCGTACCCACCCGGGCGTCCAGGTCCCGCTCCAGGAGCTTGACCTGCTCCACCTGCTGCATCAGCTCGATGATGAGAATCTCCCGCTTCTGTTCCAGGAGTTCGTACCCCTCCTCGGCAACGGCAAGCCGCTCCTTGATCCGCAGGAGGTTGCTTTTGGTCGGGGCTATCTGCTCCCGGGACATGGTATCTCCATAAAATACAATCTATCATATTGCGGGGATTTTAACAATACAAAGTTTCGATCCCGGGGCTTTAATTTCGAATTTCGGGCGCTGGTTCCGGGTCCGGCCATCCCCGGCCGGGGAGGAGGAGGGGGGGCGGAGATGGATCGGGTAACATATTCTCTTGACAGCGCCTATCAAAAAAGAATATACCAACTGTATCAATTTGATACAGTTGGTGACGAATATTCATAGGATGAGCCGCTTGTTGTTAGGTAACCCTGCCCGCAAGGCCGATGAAGTAGGAAACCATACCGCGGTACTGTTCCGGTATAACCAGCGACACTGAATCATGTATCATACCAAAATCTAATTTTCTTTTACCGGTCTTCCCTGCCTCGGCAGCCAACGCCCCGGATAATTTGCGGCATGCTTTTTCACGGTCTTGTTCGGGGATGAACATAAGGAGCGCCTTGCAGGAATTAACAGCC
>JAITRV010000239.1 GCA_031288215.1 Spirochaetaceae bacterium
TTGGTTCCCGAGCTAAAGTATTTTTGATCGAAACGGCGCCGGGAAAACACATCCGCCACAAGACCGTCTTCCACAAGCACGGCGCAATGCTCCATGGAGGCGAACCCGGTCATCACCGTACCATTGTACAGGCAGATTGAATCCATACCTTGAATATACACGATTAAGGGGCGGCGCGCCACCATAAATCAGGGCTCCTGCGTTTACTTTCCGAAAAGGACAGTAAGCATATAGCCCCGGTTCATGGCAGCGGTAAACCGTCTCTTGGGGCATCTTCCCGGAACACCACATCAAGACGCCAATGCAACTGATTCTCTATCGACCAGTGACCCCGCAGATACCGGCAACACTCTTGCGCATCCATATCAATAATTTAATAGGGGGGAAGTCTCCCCCCTCCTCGGGGGCAGGCCGGCGGCTTCACCGCCCCCGAACCCCCCAAACGGTGACTGACACCGTTTGGGACTCTTTGACTTCTTCGACTTAGCGGTTAAATCTTGGCTTAAAAATGAATTGAAAAACGGTGACTGACACCTTTGCGCTTATCTGGCATGGATGCCGGCTGTAATAAATTCAGCACTGCTTAACTTTGGGGCATTAGATGGCGCTAGGCCGTGTCACATGGGCCGAATATACAACCTGCGGTTGCACATTGTTGGCCCAGCTAAAGCTGAGCCGCATAGTTCAACGATGGGGCATATACTGGCGCTATGCGGCGCCACATTGGTTCAAATAACAACCTGCGGTTGCTTTGGTGGCCGGCATGGATGCCGGCTGTAATAAATTCAGCGCGCGCGCACCGGCTCAGCTAAAGCTGAGCCGCATAGTTCAACGATGGGGCATATACTGGCGCTATGCGGCGCCACATTGGTTTAAATAACAACCTGCGGTTGCTTTTATTGCGCAAGGGATAGAGCGGAAATACTTTTGGAGGAGCCAAAAGATTGGAGCGATAGCCCGGTCCTGCCGCAGGCAGGATGCGCCCAAAGAATCAGGAAACGGGCTATGCCGGCTGATTCTTACCCGAACTGGGAACGGTAGAGGCCCGCGTATACGCCGTCTTTTTTCAGCAGAGCGCTGTGGGTTCCCTGTTCCACCAGTCTGCCTTCCCGCATGACCAGGATAAGGTCGGCGTTTTGTATGGTGGAGAGGCGGTGGGCGATAACGAAACAGGTTTTGCCTTTCATGAGGCGGCGCATGGCCTCCTGGATTCGGAGTTCCGTGCGGGTGTCAACATTACTGGTGGCCTCGTCCAGGATGAGCATGCGGACATCGAGGAGCATGGCCCGGGCAATGGTGAGGAGCTGCCGTTGGCCCTGGGAGATGTTTACTCCGTCTTCGCTTAGTACCGTGTCATAGCCCTGGGGAAGCTGCATGATGAAGGAATGGGCCTGGGCGGCTTTGGCGGCCCTGACCACGTCCTCCATGAGGGCCGGGGAGGTTTTGTATTCCCCGTTGGAGGGTTTTGCTTCCCTGCCGGAGCCCCGGTAGCCGTAGGCGATGTTCTCGTAGACCGTGCCGTCAAAGAGCCAGCTTTCCTGTAGTACCATGGCGAAGGCCAGGCGCAGACTCCGGCGGGTTACGCCGTTGATGTTTGCGCCGTCGATGGTGACGGACCCGCTCTGCGGATCGTAGAAGCGCATGAGCAGGTTGATGATGGTGGTTTTTCCCGCCCCGGTGTGGCCCACGATGGCGATTAGGGCCCCGCTCCCGGCGTAGAGGCTCAGGTCCCGCAGCACGGGTCTGTCCGGCAGGTAGCCGAAATTGATGCGCCGGAATTCCACGTCCCCCATTACCGCCCCCAGTTCCGCGGCCCCCTCCGCATCGGCGGCTTCGGGGTTTTGGTCCAAGAGTTCAAAGATCCGGTCCGCGGCGGCGGCGGCGGACTGGATCTCCGAAAGGATGTTGGCCGCCTCGTTGATGGGGCCGGAGAATTTACGGGAGTAGAGTACGAAGGAACTCATGTTCCCCAGGGTGATCCGCCCCGCCAGGTACAGGATGGCCCCGAAAACCGAGATCATCGTTAAGGACAGGTTGTTGATAAAATTGACGCTGGGCCCCAGGCTTGACGAATGGTAGTCCGCGTCGTAATAGGCCCCGCAGGCGTCCTCGTTGACTTTGTCGAAACGGCCAAGGATGGTATTTTCCCGGTGGTAGGCCTTGATGGTTTTTTGCCCGGAGACGATCTCCTCCACAAAGCCGTTCAGGGCCCCCAGGGCGGCGGAGCGGAGGCGGAAGTAACCGTGGATCTTTCCCGCCTGGGATTTGATGAACAGGGCGGCCAGGGGGACGGTGACGAGGAACACCAGGCCCAGGAGGGGGGAGATCGAAAGCATCATCCCCAGGGAACCGGTGACGGTGACCACGGTGGCGCAGATCTGGAGCAGGTCGTTGGCCAGGCTGACGTTTACCGTGTCAACATCGTAGGAAATGTGGCTGATAATATCCCCGGTCTGGTGGGTGTCGAAAAAACTTACCGGCAGAACCATGAGTTTGTCGAATATGTCGCTCCGCATCTGCCGGGCGGTGCGCTGGCTTAGGGTAATCATCTGTACCGAAAGGAAGTAATTTAATACCGAACAGATAATGTAAAACAGGGCCATCCAGGCGCAGTTACGGAACATCCCCTCAAAATCGACCTTCCCCGCGCTGGGCCCGATGGCGTCGATGGCCCGGCCCGAGAGCATGGGCCCCAGGAGGGCCAGGCAGTTGCTGAGGACCGTGAGGAGGATCACCGCCACGATGAGGGCCCGGTAGTTTGCCAGGTAACGCCAGAGCCGGACCACGGTCTTGAGGACGTTTACCCTGGGCCGCCGGACATGGGCGGGGCTTGCCAGTCCACCCCGGAGCCCCATTCCCCCGCCGGGGATTCCCGGCATCCGGTCAGACACGGGCCGCCCCCGGGGCGGCGTTTGACTCCCCGCCCATCTGGGACTCGCTGATCTCCCGGTACAGGGGGCAAGCCGCCAATAGTTCGTGGTGGGTCCCGTAGCCGGTGATCCGGCCCTGCTCCAGGACCATGATATGATCCGCCTGCATTACGGAGCTGATGCGCTGGGCCACAATGATGGCGGTAGTATTGCTGAAATGTTCCCGCAGGGCCCGGCGCAGTTCCGCGTCTGTGCGGTAATCCAGGGCGCTGGATGAATCGTCCAGGAGCAGAATCTCCGGCCCCTTTGCCAGGGCCCGGCTGATGAGGAGCCGCTGCCGCTGGCCGCCGGAAAGGTTGGTCCCCCTGGAACTGAGCCTGTGATCCGGGCCTTCGGCAATGCTGTTTACGAATTCCTCCGCCTGGGCAAAGCGCAGGGCCCGGCGCAGTTCCTCCTCCGAAAGTTCCCGGCCAAAGCCGATATTCTCCCGGATGCTGTCGGCGAAGAGCACATCCTTCTGCATGACGATCCCGAAGAGGCTGTACAGTTCCTCCGGGGGGATACCCCGGATATCGTCCCCGTTGATACGGATCCGGCCCCCTTCCACATCGTAGAAGCGGAGGAGAAGCTGGAGGATCGTTGATTTGCCGCAGCCGGTTTCCCCCAGGATCCCCAGGGTCTCCCCGCGCTTCAGGCCGAAGCTGATCCCCTCCAGCAGATTCCGCTGTTCCGGGTTGGAGGTGTAGGAAAAGCGCACATCCTCGAAGCTGATATGAAAGCCGCCGCTAATATGGTCCCTGGCGGCAAGGCGCAGGTCCTCCGGCAGGGTCAGGACTTCCCCAATCCGGTCCCCGCTGGCCCTGCCCCGGGAATACATGACGAACATCCGGGTGATCGACAGGGTGGCGTTGAGGATTATCGTAAAGTAGGTAAGGAAGGCCAGGATGATCCCCGGCTGACTCTGCCCCGCGTTAATCCGGAAGGCCCCCACGATGATCACCACCACCAGCCCCAGGTTGAGGAACAGGAACATCGCGGGGTTGGTGATCCCCATGATGATATTGGCCTTCCATTCCCGGTCAGTCATTTCCCGGTTGGCTTCCCCAAAACGCCGCCGTTCATAATCCCCCTTGGACAGGGCCTTGATGATCCTGATGCCGGCGCTGTTTTCCCGGACTACCCGCACCATGGCGTCCACCGCGTTTTGCAGGCTGGTGTAGAGGGGGATTCCCTTCCGGGATACCAGGTATACCACCAGGAGGGTAAAGGGGAGAATCCCCACCATCACCAGGGTCAGCATGGGATCCAGGCTTAGGGTCATCAGGATGCCCCCCAGGAGCAGGATGGGGGCCCGGACCCCCATGCGCTGCATGCCGGAAAGCAT
>JAITRV010000151.1 GCA_031288215.1 Spirochaetaceae bacterium
AGGTACTGTCTGATCAGTCCGTTGGTATGTTCGTTGAGCCCCCGCAGAGGGGGTAGGCTGGGACCTTGGCCCAGCCGTAGGGGGAGACTTCCCCCTTAAAATACACCAATGTTATTTCCATGGCTAAAGCAGTATATATGCCGGAACCCTGTATCATTTATCCCCGGCAGAGTATTTACCGGAGTCCACGCCGTGTCACTGCCTTAAAAGCCAATGGCACGGCCTAGAGCGCGCTCGTGCGCCTTTGTGTTAAAATTTTTAGGCTATCGTTTAGTCCAATCCGCCTGCTAAGATCTGGATTCCTGGTGTTTATGGGGATCCCCCAGGATAATCCCCCCGGCAAATACCGTAAGGGGGGCCACCAGCACCAGGCCGAAACAGCCCACCAGGGTATGAACCACCTCGGAGGAGACCCACACCATGTTGATCACATTCTCCATGGGGATACCCTGGGCGATAAAGGTCATAATCATGGCGGTGTACTCCGCGGAATAGGCTAAAAGCAGGGTGGTGCTCATGGTCCCTGCCACATGGCGGGATACGGAAACCCCGCTCTTGATCAGGTTGACCCGGCTGATGGCGGGGTACTGTTTCTTGATCTCGTCCATGGCGCTGGCGATGTCCATGGAAAGGTCCATCATGGCCCCGGAGGACGCGAGAAAAATGCCGGAGATAAAGAGATGGACCAGGTTTAGGTGGGTGTAGCCGGAGTAGAGCAGGGATTCGGAAAAGGGCCGCACCGCCCCGTGGATCTTGAACCAGTAGGTAAAAAAGAAGGCCAGGGCCGAGGTAAGGAGGACTCCCCCCATGGAACCGGCAAAGGCGGTAAGGCCCCGCCGGGTAAGGCCCCCCACCAGGAAGATGATCACCGCGGTAAGGAGGGCGGTGATGAGTACCGCGGCGAAGATGGGGTCCCAGCCCCGGAGCATAGCGGGGAACAGGATGCGGATCAGGGCCGCCGCGGTAAATACAAAGGAAATGACTATTTTTACCCCCATCCATCCCATGATGAGAATGATAAAGGCAAAAAACAAAACGCAGAGAAAAACCGTCTTACCCGTGCGGTAATGGTCGTAAACCTGGGCGTGGCGGATTCCTCCCTCATCAGAAATACTCAGCACCACCAGTACCGAATCCCCGGGAGCAAAGATCTTGTCCAGTTCGATCTTGCCCATCAGATTATTGGAACCGGAGAACACCTCCCCCTTAAAAGGGCCGGAGCGGATCTCCACTTCAAGCTGCTGTTCCCCCTGCTTCACCGGACCGATGCTCAAGAGACGCTCGTTATTGACCTCGATAACTTTCCCCCGGGCCCGCAGGCTGTCCGCGCTTTGGGACGCCCCCTCAAAGCCTGTGGGGAAAATAAAAAACAGGGCGGTGAGAAGAACGGAAACAAGAACAAACATAACATCCCGGCGGGTTTCATTTTTAAGCCCGCTTGGTTTCACCGCGCTGTTTACCATGGCTCGCCTCTACAGAGAAAGGTTCATGGCGGAGGCTATTTTTTTGAAAATATCGGTGTTGTCGTAATAACCGCTAAAGAGTTCCTGGTGAACCCCCATGGCAAAGGTGGAAACAGGGACCCCGGTATGGGCGTATGAAGTCCAGCCGATACCGGCGGTCTGGTTCATGATCTGGGTGATCTTCACCGTCAGGGGCTCGTAGCCGCCGTAGAGTAGGTACTGGTCTTCCGTCACGGCCCGCTCAATCTCGTCCCCCATGGAACGCTGGAACGCGAACTCAAGCTGTTCCTGCTGGAATTTTGAAAGGTTGTTGTAGTCCAAGCCAAAGGAGTCCCTGATTGCCGGGATCAGGTCCGCCAGTTTGGCCTGGGCCTTGGGGGTGTTCTTCTTATAAGGCGTAAGCACTTCGTCGTTAAAAGCGATAAAAGACCGCCTCTGCAGGGCCACCTTGTCAAAGAAGGTATCGTACTGGGTTCCGGCAAAACCAATGGTCATGCCGCCGGTCTCGTGGTCCCCGGTAACGACGATCAGGGTGTCCCGGGGGTGGGCCTGGGCGAATTCCACCGCCGCTTTAATGGCATTGTCCAGGGCCAGGACATCATGAATGGCGGCCCCCGCGTCGTTGGCGTGGCAGGCCCAGTCGATTTTCCCCCCTTCGATCATCATAAAGAAACCCTGGGGATTATCCTGCAGCAGTTCTATTCCCTTGCGGGTGTAGTCCGCCAGGGAAAGATCGCCGGTCTTGCGATCTACTTCGTAGGGCAGGGAGCCGGAGTCCTGGAGCTTCGCGTTGATGGCGATAACCTTATCGGCGCCGGACTTGAGGGCGTCAAAAGCGTCCTTGCTGTTGACATAGGTGTAGCCCCGGTCCCGCGCCAGTTGCAACACATCCCGCTGGTCCTTGTTCTTACCCGTGGGCTGCAGGAGGCCGCCCCCGGCAAAATACTCAAAACCGCTTTCCACCATCTGGACCTCGATATCGTAATAGTTGCTCCGGGAGGGAACCTTGGCAAAGAAACCCGCGGGGGTGGCGTGGTCCAATGTCACGGAAGAAACCACGCCGACCTTCATCCCCGTTTCATGGGCGTACTCGGCGATGGTTTTGTAGGAAACCTTCTTCGCCGGGTCCATGTTGATAACCCCGCTTAGGGTCTTGTTTCCCGTGGCGATGGCGGTTACGGCGGAGGCGGAATCGGTGATAAAGGTCCCCGCGTCATAGGTGGTGGTAAGCCCCGACACGGGGAACCTGGTAAAGCCCAGCTTCGTAATGTTGATGTCCTTGGATGAGCGAGCGGTGGCGTACACCTCGGTGGAGCTGATCTGCGCCATGGCCATACCGTCCCCGATAAACAGGAACACGTACTTTGCCTGTCCCTGCCGGGCGGTGGCGGTGTTCCGGTCCATCTCGGCCTTGGCCTTCGCCGATACCGGCGTGGGGGCCATAAAGGCGAGAAGGGCGGCAAGCCCCATGACAGACACGGAAATTCCCCTCATGATCTTAAAAATTTTCCCCATAATGTCCTCTCCTTAGGTTTAGGTTGGCTCGGAAACCAATCCTTGCCGAACCATGATTCTTACGGATTAAGCTAAAATAGTCATGTTAAGAACCGGTAAAGGGCCGGTAAACATCCGGTGAAATCCACGCCAGGGATCGTGTGCCCTGGCAAAGCCCCCGAATTATTATTAGGATCGGCGCATGGGGATAACCGCGGACCTTCTGAAAAATGTAAAAACCCCGGATATTTTTATTGCCGCCCTGGGTATAGCCCTGGTCGTGTTTTTTTCGTTTAGGATTTACAGCCCCGGCAATGCCGCGGCGCGGGTGGTGGTGGAAGGGGGGGGCCGCCGCTGGGAGTTTCCCCTGGACGCCTCGGAAACCCTGAAGGCGGCCGGGCCCCTGGGGGACACGGTGGTGGAACTGCGGGGAGGGCGGGCCAGGGTCATCTCATCCCCCTGTGCAAATCAGACATGCGTTGCCGCCGGGACCATCCATAGCCACGGCCAGTGGATCGCCTGCCTCCCCAACAGGGTGATGGTCCGGGTAGAGGCGAAGGCCGGCGGGGAACAGGAACTTGACGCCGCTTCCTGGTAAGGCCGGCGGGGAACAGGGCCGTTCCGGTCCCCCAGCCGGAAAGGATAGCCCCGGCGGAGCTGTTCCGGGCGGGGAGGCGGAACGCCGGACCCTGGTGTTACTGGGGGCCCTCTGCCTTTTTCTTTCCACCCTGGAATACCTTATCCCCAAACCCCTGCCCTTTATTCGGATAGGGCTTGCCAACCTTCCCCTGTTATTGGCCCTGGACCTGCTTTCCCCCCGCCATTTTGCCCTGTTGACCCTGGTAAAGATCGCCGGCGGGGGGATCATAGGGGGGAGCATCTTCTCCTACGGGTTCCTCTTTTCCCTGGGGGGAAGCGTCTCCTCCTCCCTGGTGATGTATGGCCTGGGGCTGATCCGCCGGAAGGGCGGGGCACTGCGGCCGGGCCTCGCGGGGATCGGTACGGCGGGGGCCCTCTGCTCCACCGGAATTCAGCTCCTCCTGGCCCGTTTCCTGATCTTTGGCGAGGGGGCGCGGTACCTCATTCCTCCCTTCCTTGCCGCCGCCCTGGTCACCGGTTTTGCCCTGGGACTCTTCTGCGAATATTTCCGCGGCCGCTCCCGCTGGTATGCCCTGCGGACCGGAGGAAACGAGGATGTCGAACCCGGAGCCGGACCCAAAGTGGAACCTCGCGCCCCCGGAGCCGAAGCCCTGCCCGGGCCGGTCCCCCCGGGGGAGAGGCCGTCCCGACGGGCAGACTCAGGCCGCCAAAGACGGCAAAAACGCGGGGACCGCTGGGATTCCCTTTTTGACCGCCGGGACTTGGCAATCGCCGGGTTTTTGGGGGTCCTGCTGTTCCTGTTCAACCCTTCTACCCTGGGCCGGGGGGGGCAGTTCTTGTTTTTTTGGTTCTGCGCCTGGGCTTCGGGGAGAAAGAACCGGCCCCT